>DAMDNS010000005.1:0-22664 GCA_032083605.1 Ureibacillus sp. | reverse complement strand
TTGAAGCTGTAAAAACTAATGTAATGGGTACAGATAATGTATTAACAGCTGCTATTGAATATGGGGTAAAAAAAGTAATTTGCCTTTCAACAGATAAAGCTGCATACCCAATTAATGCCATGGGGATTTCAAAAGCAATGATGGAAAAGGTTTTTGTTGCTAAATCGAAAACAGTAGACCCAGAGAGGACACTAATTTGTGGAACTAGATATGGTAATGTGATGGCCTCTCGCGGATCAGTTATTCCTTTGTTTGTTGAACAGATTAAAAGTGGACAGCCTCTAACTGTTACGGATTCAAATATGACAAGATTCCTTATGAGTCTAGAAGAGGCGGTTGAATTAGTTATTTTTGCTTTCCAAAATGCTGAAGCAGGGGACATAATGGTTCAAAAATCTCCAGCAAGTACGATTGGGGATCTTGCTCAGGCGATAAAAGAATTGTTTAATGCGGATAATGAAATAAAAATCATAGGAACCCGCCATGGAGAAAAACGTTATGAAACACTACTTACCAAAGAGGAATATGTAAAATCAGAAGATTTACCTGGTTTCTATAAAGTTCCTGCCGATCAAAGAGATCTCAACTATGATAAGTATTTTGCAGAGGGAGATCAAAAGCTTACTTCTGTAGAAGAATATAATTCGGATAACACACAGATCCTTAGCATTGAACAAATTAAAGAAAAATTACTTGAATTAGACTATGTGCAAAATGAGCTTAAGGAATGGAATAAAAAGGGATTCATGTAATGAACTAAAGGTGGTATTTACTCATGAAAATTCTTGTAACAGGTTCAAAGGGTTTTGTAGGAAAAAATCTTGTTGCGGAGCTAAATAACAAGGGATATAACGAAATATTTGAGTTTAATAGAAAAAGTGACCTTTCACTTCTTGAAAAATATACAAAAGAATGTGATTTTGTCTTTCATTTAGCTGGTATTAATAGGCCCAAAAATGAAAGTGAATTTATGGAAGGTAACTTCGGATTAACTTCCCAATTATTAGGGTTATTAAAGAAATATGACAATAAAGCTCCAGTTCTTCTTACTTCTTCGATCCAAGCCGAAAAGGACAACCCTTATGGTAGAAGTAAAAAGGCTGGTGAGGATTTATTATTCAAACATTATTATGAAACTGATGCAAAAGTTTATGTATACCGACTTCCTAACTTATTTGGTAAGTGGAGTAAACCTAATTATAATACTGTGGTAGCCACATACTGTCATAATATTGCAAGGAATTTAGATATTCAAATAAACAACCCGGATGCAGAGCTTAATCTTTGTTATATAGATGATGTTTTAGAAGAATTCATGAGGGCTCTTGAAGGAAACCCTACTATACAAGATGATGATTTCTGTGTTGTACCTGTAACGCATAATATAAAACTTGGAGAATTGGCGAACGTTATAAAAAGTTTTAAAGAAAGTAGATCAAATTTATCTATTCCTAATATGGAAGATGCACTAACTAAGAAACTTTATAGCACATACTTAAGCTTTTTACCAGAAAATCAGTTTTCTTATGACCTAAAAATGAATTGTGATCATAGAGGTTCTTTTACAGAATTTATGAGAACACCTGAAAGAGGACAAGTTTCAGTAAATGTATCAAAGCCAGGAATAACTAAAGGAAATCACTGGCATCATACTAAAAATGAAAAATTCTTGGTAGTAAGTGGAGAGGGTTTAATTAGATTCAGAAAAATAGATTCGGATGAAATTATTGAATATAGAGTAAGTGGAGAAAAGTTACAGGTTGTCGATATTCCTACTGGCTATACACACTCTATTGTAAACGTAGGAGAAAATGATCTTGTAACAGTAATGTGGGCAAATGAATGCTTTGATCCAGAAAAGCCAGACACTTATTTCGTGGAGGTATAATTAATTGAAGAAATTAAAAGTTATGACAGTCGTTGGTACTAGACCCGAGATTATAAGATTATCTGCTGTCATTAATAAATTAGAAGAATCAAATGCAATTGAACATACACTTGTCCATACAGGACAAAATTATGATTACGAACTAAATGAGGTATTTTTTAAAGATTTTAACTTAAAGAAACCAGATTATTTTCTTAATGCAGCCACAGGAACGGCTGTAGAAACTATCGGGAATATTTTGGTTAAAATTGATCCAGTTTTTGAAGAAGTAAAACCAGATGCTTTCTTAGTTCTTGGTGATACAAACAGCTGTTTAACTGCAATTGCTGCAAAAAGAAAACAAATTCCTATATTCCATATGGAAGCAGGAAATAGATGTTTTGACCAAAGAGTGCCAGAAGAAACCAATCGTAAAATAGTTGATCATACAGCTGATATTAATTTAACTTATAGTGATATAGCTAGAGAATATCTTCTTAGAGAAGGTTTTCCTTCAGATCGAATTATTAAAACCGGAAGCCCTATGTTTGAAGTTCTTAACTCTAGAAAAGACGACATTGAAAGTTCGGATGTATTAGAAAGATTAGAATTAAAAGAAGGTAATTACTTTGTAGTATCAGCCCATAGAGAGGAAAATATTAATTCAGAAGTCAATTTCCTGGACTTGGTTGATAGTTTAAATGCGATTGCGGAAAAATATAACATGCCGGTAATTGTGAGTACTCATCCAAGAACAAGAAAAATGATTGAGAATAAAGGTGTTGAGTTTAATCCTTTAGTGAAAACTATGAAACCTTTAGGTTTTAATGATTATGTGAAACTTCAAGTCAAGGCGAAAGCGGTTCTTAGTGATAGTGGAACAATTAGTGAGGAATCTTCTATTCTAGGGTTTAGGGCACTTAATATAAGACAAGCCCATGAGAGACCAGAAGCGATGGAAGAAGCGTCTGTGATGATGGTTGGATTAGGAAAAGAAAGAGTATTACAAGGACTTGAGGTGCTAGAAACTCAAGATAAAAGTACATTAAGGCTTGTTGGAGATTATAGTATGCCTAATGTATCAGATAAAGTGCTACGAATAATATTATCTTACACTGATTATATAAACAGAGTTGTTTGGGGAAAAAAATAAAACTTGTAATTCTTCCTATAGTGTGTAACAGGCATATTTGCGATAAGCAAAACAGCGTAATTATTATTATTCAAAAAGTGAAGGAAGGCGTTACTATGTACAAAATAGCAGTGGCAGGAACAGGTTACGTCGGCTTAGTTGCCGGCGTTTGTTTTGCTGAAGTAGGCCATCAAGTAACCTGTGTTGATATAGATGAAAAAAAAGTAGAATTAATGAGATCTGGGGTTTCTCCAATCTATGAAACAGGCTTAGAAGAGTTGATGGAGAAAAATTATGCAGCTGGTAGACTTGATTATACAACTGACTTCAAATCAGCATATAAAGATGCTGATGCAATCTTCATTGGTGTTGGTACACCTGAACAACCTGATGGTTCTGCAAATTTGTCATACATTGCTACAGTTGCTAGACAGATTGCTGAATCGGTAGAAAAGGATTGTCTAATAGTAGTTAAATCTACAGTTCCAGTTGGAACGAATGATAAAGTAGAACAATTTATTCAGGACTTTTTAATCAAAGATGTTAAAGTGGAAGTAGCATCAAACCCTGAATTCTTAGCACAAGGCTCTGCCGTTCATGATACTCTTCATGCTGAGAGAATCATTATTGGAACTGAAAGTAAATGGGCTGAGGAATTATTAATGAAAATTTATGAACCGTTTCATTTACCGATTGTTTCAGTAAATAGGAGATCGGCAGAAATGATCAAATATGCTTCTAACGACTTTCTTGCACTCAAAATCTCTTACATGAATGATATTGCTAACCTTTGTGAATTAGTCGGAGCTGATATTCAAGATGTTGCAAAAGGTATGAGTTTTGATGAACGTATTGGAAGTAAGTTTTTAAATGCAGGGATTGGCTTTGGTGGATCATGCTTCCCTAAGGATACAAAAGCGCTTGAGTATATTGCTAAACAGAACGGATATGAGCTTAAAACAGTTAAAGCTGCTATTGATGTAAATAAAGAACAGAAAACAATCCTATATAAGAAAGCTAGTAAAAGGCTTATCACCTTCAATGGTTTGAAAGTAGCTGTGCTTGGCTTGACATTTAAACCAGGAACAGATGATTTGAGAGAAGCTGCATCTCTTGAAAATGTACCTCTATTATTAGAGCAAGGTGCAGACATTTATGCATTTGATCCTGTTGGAGCAGAGAATTTTGCTAAAGTTCACCCAGAAGGTAAGAATGGAAAAGGCAGCATTACTTATGTTTCCAATATCGAGCATGCTTTAGAAGGTGCCAATGTCTGCTTTATCTTTACTGAATGGGGAGAAGTAAAAGTACTAACACCTGAAACTTATAAGAAGTTAATGAGAACACCATTAGTATATGATGGAAGAAACATTTATCTTGTTGAGGATATGCAAGAAGCAGGAGTAGAGTATCACTCTATCGGAAGAAAACCTGCATCTAGAGCTGCTGTTAAGGAGTCGAAGAATCTTGAATTACAAAACTCTTGATCTTAGTAAAACATTTTTAATTACTGGAGCAGCTGGTTTTATTGGATACTACTTATCTAGAAAACTACTAGAACAAGGTTGCCAGGTAATTGGTATTGATAATATTAATGAATACTATGATGTGAACCTTAAACATACTCGTTTAGGGAATTTGGAACCTTATGAGAAATTTACTTTTATTAAAGGTGATATATCAGATAAGGATATGGTAATGAAGACCTTTGAAAAGTACAAGCCTAATGTTGTAGTAAACCTAGCTGCTCAAGCAGGAGTAAGGTATTCAATAGAGAACCCGGATGTCTATATTCAAAGTAACATCATTGGCTTCTATAATATCCTAGAGGCCTGTAGATATAATCCAGTGGATCATCTTGTATATGCTTCATCTAGTTCAGTTTATGGTGCCAATAAAAAGGTTCCATTTGAAGAAACAGATTTTGTAGATAATCCAGTTTCATTATATGCATCTACTAAGAAGTCAAATGAATTAATGGCGCATACGTATAGCCACCTCTATCAGATTCCAGCTACAGGGCTTCGATTCTTTACTGTTTATGGCCCAATGGGTAGACCAGATATGGCCTATTTTGGATTTGCAAATAAGTATTTTGCTGGTGAGCCAATTAAAATCTTTAATAATGGTGATTTTGAAAATGACCTTTATCGTGACTTTACTTATATTGATGACATCGTTGAGGGGATCGAACGATTATTAAGTAATCAACCAGAAGGTGATGTTCAACATAAAGTTTACAACATCGGAAACAATAGTCCTGAAAAGCTAATGGTATTTATTGAAACTTTAGAAAAAGCACTAAGTAAGGCTTTAGACAAAGAAGTACAGTTTGATAAAGTTTTTGAACCTATCAAACCTGGTGACGTACCTGCTACTTATGCTTCGACAGATGAATTGCAGAAAGCAGTGGGCTTTAAACCGGCGACTTCGATTGAAGAAGGTCTGCAAAAGTTTGCTGATTGGTATGTGGATTACTATAAAGTAAAGTAAGTCAAATAGGCTTCTATACGTAAGCCCGTATTAAAATAACGCATATAAACAGCTAGGCACCTCCGGTACGATAGACGTATCAGATCAAGGAGGTGCCTTTTTTATGCTAGAGAAAAAACTAACGATTGCCCCGTGACACTACATCCTATCACTGATGAGCCATCTTCTACCTATCTACCTCAATCATTCCCTGGACCGAGCTGTGTTATTAAAACAGCAATTGCCGAAATAGCCTTCTTCAATGGTGTAGATGAGCACATTATCCACACAATCATGAAGGACCGAACAAACAATGAAGCATGATTTCATGAGAGTGAAAAATATTTATATCATTTGTGGTAAGACCGATATGCATAAAGGCATTGATGGTCTAGCAACACTCATTCAAGATTCATTTGAATTGGATCCGTATGGTGATTCTATCGTTTTATTTTCTGAATTGTATTTGGCAAGCAAAAAATGCATAAAATGGCAATCAAAAATGTCCCCACTTGCCAACGAAATTTAATTCTGAAGAATTGACTCCTTATAACGATGACTATCGCCTTTAAATACTATTAAATGTGAATGATGGATGAGTCGATCAATTACTGCCTCCGTTAATATCTCCAAAAACGTGATTCCATTGACCGAATTGAAGGTTTGTTGTGATTATGATGCTTTTGGTTTCATAACACATTGAAATAACCTGAAATGATAATTCTGCCCCTTGTTTGTGAAGAGGAATGTATCCTAACTCATTCAAAATCAAAAAATCCAATTTTTCTATTTGCTAAAAAAGCTTATTGAGATTGCCTTTTTCATTTGCTTCTAATAGTCGATTAACTAATGATGCTGCTGTATAAAATTTAACAGCTTTGCCATACCTTTGTATGGCATTTAATTCAATTAGCGTAGCTAAATAAGTTTTACCTGCACCAACTCCCCCATAGAAAATGAATGAGATTTTCCTGCTGTTCCATGAACGATCCATTTAATAGGTCCTCACTATTTAGTCCTGCTGTTAGGACAATGTCCTTCCAATCAAAAGGCTTCCCATTGACTTTAGGTAAGCTTGCTTGTGTAAGTAAAAGATTTGTTTACGTTCTTCTCGTTGCTCAATTTCTTTTTCAAAAAGCTTCAGTAAATACTCTTCGTTTGATTGCTTCTATCTCTTGATAATGCTCTCTAATCCAACTTAGTTTCAATCGTTTAGCGAATTCTTGAATCTGCGTACTCAATTTATTTCTGCTCTTTTTAGAAGCTGATTTTAATGTTGTAAATCTCTAGTAGCCTTCGGCATAATAGGCAATGACTTTTGGAGATGTACTTCTTCGCGGATCACTCGACCATTAATTAGTTGATAGAATAACTGTTTAATTGATTCAACCGAAGGATGACCATGCTCTGTTGCAATCTTCAGAGCTTCAGTGATTATACTAAAATCGTAATCTTTCATCACTATACATAATAACTTCAGGGCCTCTGTTTTTTCAGAAGAAGTACATGTATAAAAATACGTTTGCCATTCTTGTGGTAACTGCTCATATTGACCATAGAGCAGTGGAAGGCTAACAACTAGTTGATAATCATCTGTAAGAATATTAATCGAATTATATAAAATACGAATTAGAGCCTTATTTTAAAGCGTATCTTGGTGAAGTAGAATATAGATTTTTTCCACTTTAATATAACCGTACTTATCGGCTTTTACTGTTTCGTATCTGATGCATTGGTATTCCTTACTTGGTAAAACCAAAAAGGCTTTCCGATCCTCTTCAAGCAGCTGGGAGATGAAAGATTCCTTTTCATAATGTTTACTCTCACGATCTTTCTCAGTTTTTTCCCACAACGTCTTATTAAGTTCGTCTAAATTCAGTACGTGGAGACCAGGCAATAAATAATTGTTTCTCACATATTTCACCATTGCTTCCACATGACCTTTTTCATTCCCACTATGAGGATTACAAAATTCACTTTCGAACCCATAGTATAGAACGAAGTTCTGAAATACCTCTGTTAACTGCCGTTCGCCATTTGGCAATACCTTCTTTACGGTAGCTGAAAGATTATCGAATCTAATTGTTTTTGGAACACCACCCATATGGTGAAAAATACGCTTTAATCCTTCTAAAAAACATTCTTTGTTTTGAGCGGGGAATACCTGAAAATAAAATGAATTACTATATGGATAAGAAAGAACGAAATAGGGTAGAGTTATCTGTTCCCCTTGATATTTAAACGGAGCTTCTCCCAAATCCACTTGGGCTGACCCAGGTTTGCTCTCTAGTGATAATGCTGCTTGACTCGCTTCATTTAGCAACTCTTTTTTTCGTTGGAATATGTAGTTTCTTACTCTTCGATCGGAACCCTTAAAATCAAATTCCTCTTTTAGTTGCTCCCAAATTATCTTTGCAGTTCTACGGAATTTTCTCTTTTGTTTAAAATCTTCTATTAACCATTTATCTACTATATGTTTAATAGGAACCATCACCGGAGATGGTCTGTCTTGTTTGATTTTTTCTATAGGACTAAAATCATCCTGTTCTGCATACTTCTTAACTGTTCTAGGATCTCTTCTTAGATAAAGCGAAAGTATAGAGATGGTCCTGTTATAGGATCATCTCATTTTTTCATAGCTTACTATAAAGTTTTTTGAATCTCGTGAATTGGATACTTAAAAATATTCCAAGTCTTGTTAACGGAGTTTTAATGGATTAAAGTCTTATATTGTTCAGTAACGATAATGAGAAATTCCTTTATTATGTAGGATGAAAATCAGTCTCCTTACTGAACAATTGGCAGAAATAATGACTGGAGTATAGATACCGCTCCAGTCATTTTTATAGTCAACTACTAAATCTAATCAAAAAGCCTCTTATCGTAAATTCATTTTTCTCCCTTTAATCCCGTCGATTACATCTTTAAAGTCGGGATAGAATTGCAATAATAGGCTGGTTAAGTAGTATGAAATCCGCTCTTCTTTTGGCTCTCTTATTTGTTGGTAAATCAAGGTATCGATTGTTTCAAAAAAGTTAGCCAGCTCTTTGTTTGTCTCTGCCGAAGTTAGAGGGAATAGGGATGGATTTTTTCGCATCTTGTTCTCCATCAGTTCATATAGATCATAGGTTGCCGGTGTGTTTGCTGCTAAGTAGAGCAGCCTCCCTTTAGGAATATTTCTTTTCTCTAACTCCAGGAAGTCCAGAGCTTCAATGATTTCGAAACGCTGGCTTGGCATCATCAGGAGCTCTTGTGCTAGGATCATATCCTCCTCAGCTAATTCTTTCAGCTGCTCTATATTATAGGAATCCTTTCGAAGAGTTTCTGCACGTACGTCATAATACTCACTGTAAAGAGTTAATTGTTCATAAAGTGGCATAAATTCCTTCATAAAGGTTTCACACCATTGCGGATTCGCCAGCACCTGATCCGTCGTTAGATAGGAACGATACTCCACTTTGCCATTGATTTGATACGCTTTCGAAATCCATTTCATCTGAAGATCACTATTATCTGTTATCAATTTTTCCAATAGTCCCGATAAATCCACACGCTCATTAAACAACACTTCTTCAATATCCATTGCCGTTCCTCCTAAGGTTTCATTTTTTATGTAGAGGGTATATATGTTGAGACTGACTATGATGCGCGGTGTATCGATTGGTAAGTGGTGGTTTCGTGTTCACACTCCTATACAGAGGATTTGCAACTATATATCTATTGTAATGGAAATATATTGCAAGAAAAGTGTAGAATTTTTGAATTTTCATAATATAATAGGTATAAGAGAGTATTTACATATAATGGATTTTGGTGGAGGGATTATTGTCTTGGAGAGGCCAGAAATACAGGAGGAATTTAAACAGGTTTTAGAATCCGCCATTCAGCGTGGGAATGAGGAAATTGGTATTACCCTGGAAGAATTCATGAACGAGCTTAGGAGCCAGTTACGACTTATCTTTGATAAAAATAATGCTTAGGGATTGTCATAGCTTGTGGACAATCCCTTTTCTATTGTTGGCACTTTTGCTATTCTCACAAAAATCATGATTTATGAAGAAAACTTGTATTTTTTACATATACTTGTTAGTAATAAATACAAGTAAATAGGTGATAAATGTGAATCAACGCAAAGGATTAGTCATGCGGGAAATTCGGATGAGCGAGATGGCACAATCGATTGATTTACTCAATTATGTATTTCAAATGTCGATGTCCATGAAACAGGATCGTCGTTTTGTCAGTGAGAAGAGTCGGCAGTTTAATGTGGGCCATGCCATTGGATGGTTTGATGGGAACCAGTTAGTTTCCCAGATTTTAAGCTTACCCTTCCAGGTAAATGTCTATGGGGTCACCTATGAAATGGGCGGCATCACGGCAGTGGGGACCTATCCTGAATACTCCAAGCAAGGGCTGATCGATAGTCTGATAAAAAAGACATTAGCCGTCATGCGAGAGGAAGGTCGGTATATTTCGTATTTATTTCCTTTTTCGATTCCGTATTATCGGAAAAAAGGGTGGGAAATCATGTGCGATATAGTCGAGTTTCAAGTGAAGGACACGCAGTTCCCACATTACACAGAAGTGTCAGGAAAGATTCGTCGTGTGGATACGCGCGCGGAGGATTTGGTCAAGGTCTACGAAAAATATGGTTCTAGAACCCATGGGGCCATGATTCGAAATACCATCGCATGGAATGAGAAATTCCACGAGGACTTCTGGGAGGAGAAATTCGTCGACACAGATGTCCAGCTGCAGGCCGCCGTTTACTATGACGAGGACGATGAACCCCAGGGCTATTTGTTTTACCGAATCATGGAGGAAAATTTTTATATTGATGAAATTGTCTATTTACAGGAAGAAGCAAGAAAGGGGCTGTGGAATTTCGTATCTGCTCATAAATCCATGGTTTACAACGCCTACGGAAAAACAGCAGGGAATGAACCCGTAGCCTTTTTACTTGAGGATAGTGAAATTATCCAAAAGGTTTCCCCGTATTTTATGGCCCGAATTGTGGATGTGGAGAAATTTTTGCAGAGCTATCCTTTCGACGAACCCAATTTCCATATTCGCTTCAAAGTCACGGATCGCTTGGTTGACTGGAATAATGGCGTCTACGATATTAAGTCAACGGATTGGAAGGTCACGGTTTTAAAGGTAGGGGCGGTGGAGGAGGATGAGCTGACGATTCAAATGTCCATTCAAACCTTGGCTACGATGCTTCTTGGCTACAAGCGTCCAAAATACCTGGAAAAGATTGAACGTTTAAAAGGGAAGAGCGAGACCATTTCGCTCCTGGAGGACATCTTACCTGTCGGGAACCCTACATTTATTGACTACTTCTAACATATATCCGTAAGAGAAAAGTCTCCTTTGGAGGCTTTTTTTATGGATGTTAATAGGGAAAATGATTCCAAACCTGCTACGAATATAGTAATTACACGTCGAACCTTGTATGATAAAATGATGGTTGATACAATCGCAAGTTCTGCTAATTAATAAATTTAAAAAGCATATGATAATGCAAGAGGTGGTCAATAATAATGGAAACAAGCACGCCAAATAAAAAAGAGAAAAAACCGGCTTCAAAAAAACGCAAAATTCTCATGTGGCTCGGCATAATCATCGGCGTTCTGATTTTAGCGGTCGTTGGAGTAGCTGCAAAAGTATACATGGATACAAAAAACACGGTCGAAGTTTTATATGAAGAAATCGAGCAATCGGACCTTCGTGAAGAAGTGGTCAGTATCGAGAAAAAAGAACCAATTTCCATTTTAATGCTCGGTGTCGACGAGCGAGAAGGGGACGTTGGTCGTTCGGATACGATGATTGTATTAACGATTAACCCCGAAACAAAGGATACGAAAATGCTGAGTATCCCGCGCGATACAAGAACAGAAATTGTCGGGCATGATACGACAGATAAAATCAACCATGCCTATGCCTTTGGCGGTATTGAAATGTCTCGTCAAACGGTCGAAAAACTACTGGAGATTCCAATTGACTATGTCGTACAGGTCAACATGGAAAGCTTCAAGGATATTGTCGACATCGTTGGCGGGATTACCATTCAAAATGACTTGAAATTCGCAGCTGCCGGCACGGAATTTCCAGTTGGAACAATCACTTTAGATGGTGAAGAAGCGTTAGGCTATGTACGCATGCGCTATGAAGACCCAGATGGTGACTTTGGACGCCAAAACCGTCAGAAAAAGGTCATTCAAGCCATTTCGCAATCTGCGCTAAGTGTTGATACAGCCCTCAATTACAAATCGATCTTCGCTACACTCGAAGATAACGTTCGACTGAATGCTTCCTTTGATGAATTAAGAACGATTCAAAAAGGCTACCAGGAAAGCTTCAAATCCATCGAGCAGCTCTATATGAACAATGGACAAGGTAGCATGATCGACGGAATCTACTACTATATACCCGATGAAGCTGAAATGGAAACCATCAAATCTACATTGAAAACTCATTTAGGTGTGGAAGAAATCCAATAAGTTAATGTCATAACCAAAGCACGGAGAAAGGAGATAGAGCTTTCTTCGTGCTTTATTATATATCGGGAGGTTTCAAAAGCTCTTCATCTATGCAGGTGGGTGGTATAATTTGTTAAATGTATTGTTTCCTGGTTCGTTTTATATAATAATTTAATTGGTAGAGAGTATAAAATATTTAATTTGAAATTTTTTTAAGGATAGGTGACGAATGAAAACCATATATCAAAATTGGAAAAAACAACAGCTCCCAGAAAATCTATTAAATGAATTAATTTCAATAGCAGAAGACGAGAAAATGATAGAAGATCGCTTCTACCAATATGTCTCTTTTGGTACAGGTGGAATGCGTGGCATCTTGGGGGCTGGGACAAATCGCATGAATGTCTATACGATACGCCGAGTTTCGGAGGGGCTGGCGCGTTACGTTGCGTCCAATGGGGAGGAAGCAAAAAAGCGCGGTGTCGTGATCGCTTATGATACGCGTCATTTCTCAAAAGAGTTTGCCGTTGAAACAGCAAGTGTTTTAGGGGCACATGGAATTACATCGTATATCTATAAGGAATCACGCCCGACACCACAGCTTTCCTATTCGGTTCGCGAGCTGAATGCCTTTGCAGGTGTTGTGATTACTGCCAGCCACAATCCAAAGCAATACAATGGCTTTAAAGTATACGGGGAAGACGGGGCACAGCTTGTTCCTTCAGGTGCAAATGCGATCGTTAAGCATATGGATGACATTGAAGACATTTTCAGAATTGAAACGCGTGACATAAACGAGTTGGAGTCACAGGGTCTAGCACACTGGATATTAGAAGAGTTGGATACGAAATACTTAAATCAACTTTTGACTTTAAAAGAAAATAGCAATATTGATGTAGATTTAAATATCGTTTATAGTCCGCTTCATGGCTCTGGCTTGGTCCCTGTTCGTGAAGGATTACGCCAATTTGGGTTTAATCATGTACATATAGTGGACGAGCAAGCGATTCAGGATGGTTCTTTCCCGACAGTTTCCTACCCAAATCCTGAGGAAGCGGCTGCCTTCAAGCTTTCCATGGAACTAGGGGAACGTGTAGGAGCTGATTTGTTACTAGCGACAGACCCGGATGCCGATCGTTTAGGTGTGGCTGTACGAAATGGTGGGAGCTATGAATTATTAACAGGCAATCAGCTGGGTGCCTTATTGCTGGATTATATTTTAAAGACTCAGCTGCAAAATGGGACATTGCCATCGAATGGCGCGATGATTAAAACCATCGTAACAGCTGAATTGGGTGCTAAAATTGCTGCCAAAAAATAATATTGCGACAATCAATACACTGACAGGCTTTAAATATATCGCGGAGAAAATTGCGGAGTACGAGCAATCCGGAGAATACTCTTATTTATTTGGCTATGAAGAAAGCTATGGGTATTTAATCAAAACCTTTGCCCGAGATAAGGATGCAGTGCAAGTCGCTTTAAAGGTCGCTGAAATGGCTGCTTTTTATGCGAAAGAAGGGAAAAGCTTATTAGATGTTTTAAATGGGCTATTTACAGAGTTTGGCTATCATAAAGAAGCACTCGTTTCCCAAACATTTGAAGGAAAAGATGGTCAGGAGAAGATGGTGGCCATTTTAAGTAATTTGCGTGAAATGCGTCCATCAGAGATTGCTGGAATTCCAGTCGCTCGTATAGAAGATTATCTAACTCGCGGGGCAATCCTAGCTGACGGTACAGTGGAAGAAATCCTTCTTCCACAAGAAAACGTATTGAAATTCGTGTTGGAAAATGGTTCATGGATCGCCATCCGCCCATCCGGTACCGAACCAAAATGCAAATACTACTTTGGGGTAGTGGCGGATTCTCATGATGAAGCAGAGCGTTTATTAGCTGATTTGAAGAGTGCTTTTCTATAGGTAGCCTATAAAAGCTTCCGAGATTTTGTACGTATTTTTTATAATTGATAACAGTTTGATTACTATATTTCAATACTATTAAGTCTTCCCTAAAATGGTTTTGATTTCATGGATTCTTTTAAAATGATGGATATAATCAATTTATAACAGTGAGATTTCGGGAGGACTAGAATTTTGAAAAGGTTTGAAGAGCAAGAAGCGTTAAAGGAAATTCTGGAGGGTGCTATCCAGCGTGGAAATGAGCAGCAAGGAATCACCGTGCAGGAATTTGTTGATGAACTGAAAGAACAGTTGACCTATTTATTAGATAAAGCGAAAGTTTAGGGATGGTCCATTAGTGAGACCATCTCTTTCTTTGATGTAGTAATATTGGATAACGAAGCTCCGAACAAGTGAAACTGCCCATTCTGTTAAAGGAATTGTTCAAAATTCAATAATTTTAAATCGAGGGTGGGATAAATCCTTCTCAAAAACAAAGGCCGATAAAATTTTACGAAGAGTAGAATTTTATCGGCTTTGAATTATTTACCATGTAAAAACAGCGCTTCTTTAAGTTCTGTTAAAGGTGGGGGTTGATTTTATGGCACTGAAAAATAGGCGGAGAAATTCCTGCTAAATCAGAAAATTCCTCTATTTCCCTGCAAATAAGCGGACTTTTTCCGGTTATTCTCTTCATTTTCATGATTTTCAGGCTTTTTAGGGGCTTTAAGCGGAGAATCTCCGCCTATTTCCCCTAAAAATTATTAAAATTTCAAAATAACCGGAATTTCTCCGCTTAACCGAGCTCACCTGTCGAAAATCAACTATTAACAATAATAACCGAGCCTAGCTATCACACAAACACTTCAATAGAAGCTGTCCTTCAAAGGGTTACTGTTCAGTCCCTTGCCAGTACTTGAGAAGTTTCTCCTCAGGTAGCGGCATGCTGTAATAGTAGCCTTGAATTTCATCGCAGCCCCATTCATCCAGTGCGTTTAATTGTTCTTCCTTCTCCACGCCTTCAGCTGTCACTATAATATCCAAGTTTTGGGCAACGGATATTAGAGATTGTACAATTGCTGCATTATTTTTATTATTTGGTAGTTCTTTTATAAATGATCGGTCAATTTTAATGCGATCCAGCTGGAACTGCGATAGGTAGGTGAGGGAGGTATACCCTGTTCCAAAATCGTCCATCGAGATTTGGATCCCTTTTTCCTTCAGTATATTGATTTTTCTCTTTGTTAGCTCGGTGTTTTCAATCGCTAGATTTTCCGTAATTTCTAAATCAATCAAATGTGTTGGAACCTTAAATTTTTGTAATTGCTCAAATAAAAATGGTATAAAGTTGTCATCTAAAAAATGCGCAGGCGAAATGTTGATGGATAGATGGAAAGTTACTCCATGTTCTTGAATCCAATTCGAATATGTTCTTACTGCATTTTCGATAATCCAATTACTCAGAGGGATAATCAGACCGTTCTCCTCAGCTAATGGAATAAACTCCACCGGACTGACAAACCCTCTTTCTGGATGATTCCATCTTACTAAAGTCTCTACGCCCACGATGTTTTTGCGACTGGAACTATGCTTGGGCTGGAAATATAATACGAATTGTTCCTGTTCAATAGCCAACTTCAATTCCTGAAGCATGATGATTTGATTTAGTTTCTCCTCTTCAAATCGTGGAGAAAAGTGAATAACATTGTTTCTTCCAGTTTTCTTCACCTCATACATAGCCATATCGGCATGCTTAATCAGCGTGTTTAAATCCTCTCCATCCTCTGGATAAAAGGAAACGCCTATGCTTATAGTAATTTCTTTTAAAGATTCTTGAACGAGGAAGGGCTCGTTCATTGCGTCTTGAATAGCTTGTATTCGCTCTAATACTTCAGATCGACTAAAAGGTGCTGTAAGACAAATCAAAAATTCGTCTCCTCCCATTCTTGCAAGCAATTCGTCCCGTTCCAATGTCTTTTTTAATCTTTCCGTGACTTGCTTAAGCAAAGTATCGCCTGCTACATGGCCAAGATGATCATTGATATCCTTGAACATGTCGAGATCAATCAGAATGGTTGCCACGAGCGTCTTCTCCTGTATATGACTTTCTAATATTCGAGAGATTCCTCTTCGGTTGTATAAGCCGGTTAACTCATCATGATACGCCAGGAATCTTACCTGTTCCTGTGTTTTAATCTGCTTGGTGATATCCTGAGCGATAAAGTAGGCCCCCGTTATTTCATCGTCTATTTTAATAGGCAATGCAGTGACCTTTAGATTGAGGATCCTTTCATTTTTTGTTTTCATGAGCGTTTCAAAATTTGTATTGTTTCCTTTAAAGACTTTTTCAAGAATTGCTTTTCCCTTTGCCATTTCTTGCTCTATTACTAAATCTTTTAAGGACAATTGCTGCAGTTCATTCAGTGTAAAACCGGTCATTGGAAGTACTGATGCATTGACTGCGGTAAAACGCCATTGTAAATCGATAGTAAACACTGCGTTTGGGTTATTTTCAAAAAGCGAGCGATAATGCTGCTCATTGACCGTTAGTATGTTGTTTTTAGTTTCCAATTGTTCCTGCTGATATAACAGCTGATTTTCAATATAATGGATAGTTGATACAAACAAAGCAACCAAACTCACTAAAGCCACTGTCGCCAAATAAAAGTTGATTTGTAGAAATAGACTGATGATGAAAATAAAAACACTGGAATTCAAGCAGATACTAAACATCACAAATAGGTAAGCTACCATGATAAGAGAGATATTTCTTTGAATAATGATTTTATCGATATAAAAATGTTCATAAATTCTTGCCAAAGTATAAACCGCAGCAGATATAAGAACAAATGAGACAATCACTTGTTCCTTAAATATAGTGACAGGAATGTTGAGTAATTGAATAAAAAAATAAGTAAATCCTAATATATATAAAGAGCCTATAACACTTAATAATAGATATGCCCACTTATCCTTGTGTTTCCCGGATGCTTTTCCTTTATGAGTAAAAGGTAATCTCTCCATGATATTCATGAGGAAAAAACAAATGAAGAAAAATAGAATGTTGGCTAAACTAATCCTTAAGATCTGCAGTAGATTCGAGACATCAAACTCTATTTTCTTCGTTGTTAAAAGACATAAATATGGAATTACTGCAATGAGAATACCGCAAACGACTGCTGTAAAAAAGGCTAATTTAAATTTTCCAATACCTTTCTTTATACTTGTACTAGTAATAAAAAGGATTAAAAACAATGCAAAAATACATATCAAAATGCTTACCCCAAAAAAGATGTAAGAACTCATTTACAACCTCCCATAAATTACGGATACAACTACTCTCTTTCAACATGGATTATAGCATATAGCGAAAATTACTAAAGACATTTCATATTTCGCGGAAAATTGAATTTATTAATTGGAATAGGGATACTTTTGGCTGGTTTGGGATGAATAGGATTCGTACCAATGTACCCATTTTTCTGGAAACGCAATCAACTAACTCTATTTCAAAAATTATTACTTTAATTTTAAAAGAGGCTCTTTTATTGTTCATTGTTGAATTTTGACAGGTGTAGGCGGTTAATCGGAGAAATTCCGCTTATTTTGAAAATTTGATAATTTTTAGGTGAAATAGGAGGAGATTTTCCGCTTAAAGCCCCTAAAAAGCCTGAAAATCGCGAAATTGGATAGAATAATCGGAAATAGTCCGTTTATTTGCAGCGAAATAGTGGAATTCCCTAATTTAGCCGGAATTTTTCCGCTTATTTTTCAGTGCCATAAATTCAATACCCACCTTTAACAAAGCTTAAAAGTAAAAAGACAGTAGGCAAGACTCGAAATCTCGAGTTTGTCTACTGTCTCAAACGCCATTCTTCTACTCGAGAAAAATGGTATGATTAAGTTTTGTCCCAACCTCTCTAGAGTTTGAATTCGTGCGATGATCCTCAATCCTTAGTTTTCCTGCACCATTTTCCGCAACTTCTCCATCGTGCGCTGCCGTCGTTTCTTGATGGAAGCCACCGTTCTTCCTTCAATAACAGCTATTTCTTCATAGCTTTGACCGTGTAGATAGAGGGATTTTATCAAACGGTATTCTACTTCTGATAATTGGGCCAGTAACTCCTCCAGCTCCTCGAATTTTTCAACGGTTTCATCTTCCACTTGGTTATAGTGCGCGATGTTTGTCAGGTCGTCCTTTTCAAAGGGGACATGGCGCTCCCTGTACCGATTATCCTTATTCATTTCCGTATAGAGGGAAGTGAGCATTGTCCAGTAGGCATATGGGGCAAAGTCTCCCTTGGCGGGGTTGTAGTTTTGGACAGCCTTCCAAAGGCCAATTCTTGCAACTTGACGGTAATGATCCAACTCCTTATAGATTTGTGCTTTTTGCAGGACCCTCGTAATCATTGGTTCGTATTGCTCGCAAATTTCAGTAAAAGTATCCATTCTCTCATCCTGGTGACCGCGCGCTAGTCTTGTATTCCCTGGGTGAGATTATCGTACTAAAGATTAACCGGGGTATCGAATTGGCTATTTCGGAAATATTTCTAGAAGATTCTGCTAATTGCTTAGAGCTATTTGACTGATAGCAGTAGAGAAGTGCCTAAATATGATGTTTCGCCCTAGAATTTAGGGGGATTTAAACGATTTGCATGGATTTTGTGTCGGAATTATATGGAAAAAGTTAACATTCTGTGTCAAATATCTGAAAATATTGACAAATATAGGAAGAAATACTTAAACTCATTACATAAGTACTAGTCAGTACTATATTAAAATTATTTGAGTGGAGGAGATTTCATGGCTTTGGAAGTGGAAATCAAATTTTTGACGACAGGAAATAGCATCGCAGTTGCTCCCCATCATGATGGAACACATTTATCAATCATCTACACACATCAAGGCGAACTAAAATCGCTGGAAAAAGAAAAGGATGTTTGTGACCACTACTGTTTATATTATGCTTCAAGCTTGGAAGGAAGACAGCAAGGTTCTCGAAATCTCTTGGATATTAAAAGACGTCCGCCATTTGTTGTGTCGGAATGCCTAAGAAAGGTAGGGATCCAGCTGCCATCCTATGACACAATTGGCATCATCTATGTTTTTGATTTGAATTTTAAAATTGAACAGCATATTTCCTATTGTGAGCTCATTTTTAGTAATGGCCTGAGATTGAAAGTCAAGCTTGCTAAAAATGCAGTCAACGATCATCGCGCAAAAGCTCTCCATCTTCAAGATACAATCCGAAACGCAATTTAATCTTGGTTTTTAAGAAATGATTCTATTTCATTGCAAGGAATAGAATAACTTTCGAACAAAAGCCATCCCGACTTCTAGAAATTCCTTCAGATCTATTCAAAATAAGTTAGCTTTTTAACCTTTCCGATTAGCACATCCCATTCCGTGAGCGATACATAATCCCAAGACACCTGAACCAGGAGAGCGTTAGTAAAAATTTCATACGAATTACAAAAAGGATTGTTCATTCACGAAACGAATGGACAGTCCTTTTATCTTTAGGATGATTAGTGAGTATAATCTGCCTCCTTATTAAGAGAGCACTTGTCAGTATGGAGGTCTTTTCCTATAAACGCAGCCGAAAAAACAATGGATTTTTTTTGTCTGATATTTAGTCATATTTTCACACCTGTTTTTCTATAGTATTAAGAGAATTTCAATAATTAGTTCTTGATGTATAGTCTTCTTACAAAATACGATGGCGTTTTTGTAATGCAGTAGTGTCAAAGTATTGTGAAATAAGTAATCCCTAAGTACTTTTAGATGGAATTGTTTAAACCAGCAAATCCGGGTGAGTCTGGTTAAGCCTTTGAAGATGGACTAGCATTCTAAACCATTAGAAAACTACCAAAGGAGATTTTATGAAGAAAAAATGGACCTATATTTTGCTATCTTTTTTCCTTCTTTTACTGATTGCAGGAGGGTATTTGTTCTATCTTTTTAACTATAAAGAATATGATGTAGCTGATTCCGAAGTTGAAAAAATTATAGAGGAAAACTTCCAGGTAACCTTACCGAGTGGAACAGAGCTTGCATTAGATCGTGAGGGTGAAATCGCTAATAAGATGATTACAGTTTCTGCGGATATTACAGATTCAACTATGAATGATGGGGAAAATCAAACAGTAGCAGACATCAAAGATAAGTATCGACCGATTTTAAAAGAATTAGATTCGCTAGCAAGCGCTAAAATGACTAGCTTAGCCGAACAAGCTATAGACGAATATCAAACAAAAAAAGAAAAGGGGGAGAACATCAGCTACTCTTATTTCTACCAAAAATATATGGGGGCAGCAGAAGAGCTGGAAGCCAATACGGATGCCTTATTTGAAAATGTAATGGCCCTAGTTGAACAAGAGCTGGCAGCAAGCGGCTTTAATTCATCCTATGGAGATAGTTTTCGAGAAGACTATGAAGCAACTAAGAAAGGGCTTCGTAAAAGCTTATATGAAAAAATGTTAGACAATTTATAAAAGTTGGCATCAAAGGAGGGCAACTATTGGAGGAATCCATTAAGTTACAGGATATAGTGAAAATTTTAAAGAAGCGATTATTCCTTATTGTTTCGTTAACAATTCTTTCAGGAATTATCGCAGCAGGGATTAGTTATTTTGTGTTAACACCGATATACCAAACTTCCACTCAAATGCTGGTTAACCAGCAAGATACAGAAATAGAAACCATTCAATCACAGGATATTCAAACCAATTTACAACTCATTAATACATACAATGTCATTATTAAAAGCCCAGTCATTCTGGAACAAGTAATAGAACGTCTTGACCTAGAACTGACAACTTCCCAATTATCCGAAAAAATCTCCGTTTCCAATGTAAATAACTCTCAAATAATTAATATAGGCGTGATAGACGAGCAGCATTTTAGGGCTGTGGATATTGCCAATACAGTCGTAGCAGTATTTCAGGAAGAACTTCCAGTTTTGATGAATGTTGATAACGTTAGTATCTTATCGCCTGCTGTACATCTGGATCATCCAAATGCTATGAAGCCAAATAAACCAGTGATTACTGTAATTGCGGCAGTAATTGGAACCATGCTGGGTGTGGGCCTTGCCTTCTTATTTGAATATTTAGATACGAGTATCAAAACTGAACAAGATGTAGAAGATCATCTAGGACTACCGATACTCGGAATGGTTATTCAGATTCCTAAAAAAGGGAACGTACAAAAAACAAAAATTGTTCAAGGGGAACTAAGTAGAAGAAAGAGTAGGGGGGAAAAGTTTGTTCAAGAGAAAACGGTTAAAACAACCGATGGCTAGAAAACTGATTGTCAAAGAGAGTCCAACATCGATTAATGCAGAACAATATCGAACGATTCGTACGAATATTAACTTTTCAATGCCAGATCAGGCTGTAAAAACTATTCTTATTACTTCTGCTAGACAAGGAGAAGGCAAGTCGACGATAGCTGCTAATCTAGCTGGGGTATTTTCACAAGAAGGAAAGAAAATCATTTTAGTTGACGCAGATATGCGGAAACCAACTGCTCATTATACATTCAATTTGACGAATGGCGAAGGGTTGTCAGACGTACTTTCGAGTAAATCAGAGCTAGAAGATGCGATTCAACCAACTGATATTGAAGGGCTTTATGTACTGCCGAGTGGGTCAGTTCCACTAAATCCAGCTGAACTGCTTGATTCCGATCGAATGAACCAGCTGCTGGTTGAATTGCAAGAACAGTTTGATCTGGTAATTTTCGATACACCACCGATTCTATCTGTTTCAGATTCACAAATCTTGTCCAACAAATGTGACGCTACGATTTTAGTCATTAATTCTAGAACGACCCCAAAAGAATCGGCCATTAAAGCCAAAAATATCTTGGAACATTCAAAGGCTAACCTCATCGGAGTCATCTTGAACAATTATATTTTAAAACGGGACGAATTTTACTATCAGTACCATGGCTATACCAATTGAAGTGTTATTTTGTCTGTTACAACATCAAATGATAGGGTGGTATCCATCGAAAAGGCAAAAGAACAGGTTATACCTATCACATTAAATGACAGTAAACTCTATCTGTTCAATAAAAGACTGCTAGATATCCTTTGCTCATTATGTGGGCTCATCATTTTAAGTCCTGTCTTTTTTCTTATATCAATCATCATAAAAATGGAAGATTCCCGTGGATCTGTGCTCTTTAAACAATTACGTGTTGGAAAAGATGGGAAAGAATTTTATATGTACAAGTTTCGGTCGATGGTGCCTAATGCAGAGGAGCTGAAAGCCGATCTAATGGAACAGAACGAGATGAAAGAAGGGCCTGTTTTTAAAATAAAACAAGATCCAAGGGTAACAAGATTTGGTCGATTTATAAGAAAAACCAGTATAGATGAATTGCCACAATTACTAAATGTATTAAAAGGGGACATGTCCTTGGTTGGACCACGCCCCCCGCTTCCTTGTGAGGTAGCAGAATACACAGGATATGAAAGACAGCGGCTATCTGTCACGCCAGGCTTGACGTGCTACTGGCAAGTGAGCGGAAGAAGCAATATCGACTTTGAAGAATGGGTACGGCTGGATTTGAAATATATTCAGGAAAGAAGCATTTTACTGGACTTAAAGCTGATTTTGAAAACCATATTCGTGGTTCTGGGCGCGAAAGATGCTTATTAAAGGATGTGTCAAGTTGGAACTGACTTCAAAAATTTATATAGCAGGACATAGAGGTCTAGTAGGGTCAGCCATAGTGAGGAAGCTGAACGAACAAGGCTATGCAAATTTACTATACAGAACGAGTAAGGAGCTCGATCTGCGAGA
>DAMDNS010000004.1:0-24380 GCA_032083605.1 Ureibacillus sp. | reverse complement strand
CACGAATTTGATGTCCAATTTCATCGAATAATTCTGTTGGGAATGGACCGTCACCTACACGAGATGTATATGCTTTACTGACACCTACTACACGAGAAACATGTGATGGGCCAATCCCTGTACCAGTTGTTACACCACCGGCAACTGGATTTGAAGATGTAACGTATGGGTATGTTCCGTGGTCAACGTCTAACATAACCCCTTGTGCTCCCTCAAATAGGACACGTCCACCTTCATCGATTACATCATTTAATACTTTTGATGTATCTGTTACGTATTTCGCAAGCTCTTGACCATAGCCATAAAATTCTTCGAAAATATCTTCAAATTTTAAGCCGTCCACTTCGTAGAATTTTTCGAAAAGACGATTTTTCTGTTCTAAATTATCACGTAGTTTTTGTTCAAATATTTCGCGATCTAAAAGATCTGCAATACGGATACCCATACGTGCAATTTTATCTTGGTAGCATGGACCAATACCCTTGCATGTTGTTCCAATTTTGTTATCGCCACGAGAAGCTTCATCTACCTTATCTTGATAGATGTGATATGGAAGAATTACTTGTGCACGGTTGGAGATACGTAAGTTTGACGTATCAATTCCACGTTCTTGTAATCCTTTTAACTCTGTTACTAGAGATTTTGGGTTGATGACCATCCCGTTCCCCATAACTGAAGTTTTTTCTTTATAAAAAATACCTGATGGAATTAAATGCAATTTGTAAGTTTCATCGCCAATTTTGATAGTGTGTCCTGCGTTATCGCCGCCTGAAAAACGAGCGATTATATCTGCTTTTTTAGAAAGGAAGTCGGTAATTTTCCCTTTACCTTCGTCTCCCCATTGTGTTCCTACAACTACAACTGATGTCATATCAGCACCTCCGCTAGACTCAAGTACAATTATTATTCTCATTAATAAGTAAAATAACCCATTCATTAACACTGAACAATTTGTACAATTATGTTCTCTATTACTAATCAGTATTTATTTATTTCATTAAAGTATGCTTTTATCAAACAGCTATAATTGTAACAGTGATTGCTAGTAGAAGTCAACGAAGAAACATAAAAAACACGAACAAATGATTAATTTATTTTAACCATCGTTCGTGTTCTGAAATATATTCTGATGAATACTGTTTAACAAACTGATCGCAAAAAGGTAAGCCTTCGCTCAAGGTAAATTTTCACCTTATCCAGCATTAGCAGGCATAGGATGCTGCGACCAGTCGATATTGATAAACTTGTTGAACTCTTTTTTGAATGCTAATGTTACCGTACCAGTCGGACCATTACGCTGTTTTGCAATAATGATTTCAATCATATTTTTACTTTCACTTTCTTTATCATAATAGTCATCACGATATAAGAAGGCTACAATATCAGCATCTTGCTCAATACTTCCCGATTCACGAATATCACTCATCATCGGACGTTTATCTTGACGTTGCTCAACACCACGAGATAACTGAGATAAAGCAATTACCGGTACCTTTAATTCACGAGCCAAGGCTTTTAACGAACGGGAAATCTCCGAAACCTCTTGTTGTCGGTTTTCGCCACTTCGACCGCTCCCTTGGATTAACTGCAAATAATCGATTAAGATCATCCCTAGACCATGCTCTTGTGCTAGACGACGACATTTAGCACGAATTTCATTTATACGTAAACCTGGTGTATCATCAATGAAAATACCTGAGTTCGATAAACTGCCCATTGCCATCGTTAACTTGCTCCAGTCATCAGAAGTCAAGGCACCCGTACGTAATGCTTGCGCATCAATATTGCCTTCTGCACACAGCAAACGCATAACGAGCTGTTCAGCCCCCATCTCCAGAGAGAAGATAGCTACATTTTCACGTGCCTTAATCGCTACGTTTTGTGCGATGTTCAAGGCAAAGGCAGTTTTACCTACGGAAGGACGTGCTGCTACAATAATTAAGTCATTTCGCTGGAATCCAGCTGTCATATGATCCAAATCATTAAATCCAGTAGGAATACCTGTTACATCGCCATCTCTAAATTGAAGCTGTTCAATATTGTCATAGGTATTCACAAGTACTTCTTTTACGTGCTTAAAGTCCCCGGCATTTTTGCGGTTTGCCACTTCCATCATTTTCTTTTCAGCTTCTGATAAAAGGGCTTCTACTTCGTCTTCTCGTGTATATCCATCTTCTGCAATTTTCGTTGCTACACGGATTAATCGGCGTAAAAGGGCTTTTTCTTCAACAATTTTCGCGTAGTAGGCAATGTTTGCAGCTGTTGGTACTGCATTTGCAAGCTCTGTTAAGTAAGATAGACCACCTACGTCTTCAAGCTCTTTTCTTACTGAAAGCTCTTCAGTCACAGTGACAACATCGATTGCTTTCCCTTGATCACTTAAATCCAGCATCGTTTGGAAGATCTTTTTATGGGCAATTCGATAAAAATCATCCGCTATTAAAATTTCAGATGCAGTAATTAAACTTGCTGGTTCAAGAAAAATGGCACCAATAACCGATTGCTCTGCTTCATGGTTATGCGGTGGAACGCGGTCCATAACGGAATCGTTCATAGACATCTCTCCTTAAGCCTCTTCAACCACATGCACTTTTAAAGTTGCTTTTACATCGTGATGTAATTTAACCGGCACATTTGTATAGCCTAATGAACGAATTCCATCACAATCCATTTTGCGTTTATCGATTTTAATGCCATGTGCTTTTTCTAAGCTAGAAGCAATTTGTTTTGTTGAAATTGAACCAAATAGTCGACCGCCTTCACCTGATTTAGCTTTGATTTCAACCTCTAAAGTTTCAAGGTGTTCTTTTAAATCTTTTGCAGCCTGTAATTCTGCCGCTGCATTTTTTTCTTCGAGCTTCTTTTGACCTTCCAACTGGCTAAGAGCTTGATTTGATGCTTCTACAGCAAAGCCATTTTTAATAAGGAAGTTATGTGCATAACCATCTGCTACATTTTTTACTTCGCCTTTTTTTCCTTTACCTTTAACATCTTTTAGAAATACTACTTTCATTCTCCATTACTCCCTTCAAGTGTTTCCAAAATTGCTTTTGTTAAACGACTCGTTGCTTCTTCTATAGTCTCTGCATCGATTTGACAGGCTGCATTTGTTAAATGACCGCCACCACCAAGACTCTCCATAACAATCTGGACATTGATATCGCCTAGAGACCTTGCGCTAATGCCAATCAAACCATCTGGACGATGGGCAATAACAAAGGACGCAGTTACATCCTTCATAGTCAATAAAATATCAGCTGTTTGAGCGATTAAAACAGAGTCGTAGTTTTTATCATTTTCTCCTTTTGCAACTGCAATTCCTGGGTAAACAAACTCAACTGTTTGAATTATTTTTGAACGTTCAATATACGTGTCGATATCTTCTTTTAATAATTGTTGAACAAGGATTGTGTCTGCCCCGTAAGTTCTTAAATAGGATGCTGCTTCAAAGGTACGCGCACCTGTTCTTAATGTAAAGCTTTTTGTATCCACGATAATTCCAGATAATAGAGAGGTTGCTTCAAGCTTTGATAGCTTTTCATCTTCCGGTTGATACTCGAGAATCTCCGTCACTAATTCAGCAGTAGATGATGCGTATGGTTCCATGTACACAAGTGTTGGGTTTTGTATAAATTCTTCACCGCGTCTATGGTGGTCAATTACAACAACCTTATCCGATCGCTTCAATAAACGTCCATCCATTACCAGACTTGGTTTATGTGTATCTACGACAATAACCAATGATTTTTCGGTCATTGTAGAAAGAGCTTCTTCCGGTGAAATAAAGTAACGATAGAGATCTGTATTTGCTTCAATTTCATCCATCAATCGGCTGACACTGCCATTCAACTCATCAAAGTTGACTACGACATAGCCATTCACATTATTTTTTTGAGCCATTTTACGGACCCCTATAGCTGCTCCTATGGCATCCATATCGGGATTTTTATGGCCCATTATAAATACTTGATCACTCTCGATAATCAAATCCTGTAATGCATGTGAAATAACACGTGCTCTTACTCTTGTACGCTTTTCAACCGGATTTGTTTTTCCGCCATAGAATTTCAACTTACCGCTTGGTTGTTTAATGGCAACCTGATCTCCTCCGCGACCTAGTACCAAATCCAGACTGGATTGCGCCAGCTCACCTAATTTAATAAGCGAGGAAGAGCCCGCCCCCACTCCGATGCTCAATGTAAGGGACAGATTTTTTTGAGCTGTTTTTTCACGAATATCATCTAAAATAGAGAATTTTTTCTTTTCCAGCTCCGCAAGAATCGATTCATTTAAAACTGCTAAGAAGCGATCCGAAGAGATTCGTTTCGCAAAAATTCCATGTTCAAAAGCCCATTCATTAATAATCGATGTAACCACTGTGTTTGTTAAACTCCGTGCTTGATCATCCATGCCTTGAGTGATTTCATCATAGTTATCAATAAAAAGAATGGCTAAAACAGTACGATCTGCAAAGTACTGTGATTCAATCTTCACTTGCTCTGTAACATCGAAGAAGTATAAAAGTTTTTCGTCCTGCTTGTAGACTACTTTATATTTATGCTCGTTTATCGTAACAGTTTGCTCACGTTTTTCATCCGATTTGGTCAGACTGTAGAGTTCATCTGAAAGATCAAACATTTCTAAGCCAATTAATGAATCTTCCTCAATAATTTCAGACATATATGGATTGGCCCATTCAATAATAAACTTATCATTTACAAGCAAAATCCCTATTGGCATCTCTAAAAGGGCTTCTGAACCTACTTTTTTCATTCGAAAAGAAAGTGATTCGATGTGTTTTTCAGTTTCTGAAAAGGTGATTTTTTCAATTTTCCATGCATATACTAACCCGATGGATGTGACTACCGCATAGGCTATGCCTAACCAAATATTCCAAATGGTCAGTAGGATGGCACCTAGTAAGCCAATCATCGTTAGATACATAAGAGGATGTCGAATAAGGCGCTTCCTGTAAGTATCCATTTTATCAGCTCCCTACTTCTGAATCTTCCCTTTTACAAATGAACGTATGTCAAAACCTAAATCCAATATTCCTAGCAAGATAAAGAAGGAATAAAGCGGAAATGCCATTAAAGCAGCAAGTACTTTTAAAAATTTAGGTGAACCATATGCACTAAGGATATAGAAAATTAGTGAAACCCCTTGTAAAACCAATAACAGCCAGAGCACTAATGAAAAGTTATAACAAATCACGTATAGTGCTGAGCCAATTTCAGGTTGAATAAATAAATTAATCGATAAGACAATTAAGTAATACCATAAAACTGCTCTTGGCAAACGCATATTCTCAAAAGAACGAAACTTTGGAACGTATACTCCTAAGCGTTTTAACATTGGCAGATTTAATGAAATAAATACAAAAGCAGTAAAGAAGACCGCTATCGTGATAGAAGCGGGGACTAAAATTTCCAACGTTTCAAACATTCTGTTGATGATTTCTTCATCGATTGTTTGACCATTTATGCTTTGTGAAATTTCAGCAGATTTCTGATAGCTTTCACGCATTAATTCCATGGATTGTTTTATAATGTCAATTTCGAATAGCTTTAAGGATATAACATATTCTATGGCAAAAGTGATTAATGTTGTAATCCCTGTGGACATTAATAAAAATACTTTGCTTCTCTTTAACCTCAGTGCATCCCCTATTACAACCCCAATTGCAGAATAAATCAGTGCAAAAGGAATAATTAGTAATCCTCCTATAAGGAACGAAATGATACATGCAATTACTGCAACTAAAACCGAAGAGCTTCGATCATATTTCGCACTATACCAGGCAATCGGCAGTGGAGCGAATAGTGTAGCAACAATATTAACAATTGGTACATATGTGGCAATCGCCATTAAAATCGCAAATAATGCGATCATCATGGCACCTTGAGCAAGTCTTTTGGTTTGATTATTCGGCATTTATAACCTTCCTTTGACTAATTAGAAAATCCTTGTCATTCGTATATTGTACCATCTTTTTATATATTGGACAAAAAAGCAAAAAGCAAAATACCGCTCCGCTTTGTATGGACAAAGTCGACAAATCCTTTGATGGATTTTGTCGACTTTTATTATTATATTCACTTCTGCTTACATTTAGTAAATGTGATTTTACACTTTAAGCAAATATCATAAAAATGTTTGTTTGATCCTATATGATTCTTGAAAAGTGTCTATCCTATAATACCAAGGCATTCGTTATTTAAATACCCAAGTTAGAGTCTATTTAGGAAGATTTATCATTGGAATTATCAATTTTACAAGAATATGGATGGGTACTCTCTCTTTAAAATAGCTCTCATTATCGCCATGCCGGACGGTTCCTATCAAAAGATAAAATGATTTAATATGACTCTTTCCTTTTTATAACTCGTTCAATTAATTAATTTTTCATTCTTCTTCGCTGCCCTCAAAGTTGAAATTCCAAAAAAATTAATGAATACTATAATGTAAGTTCTGTATTTCAAGGGGGAAATTTACTTTGGTCATTGCGATCATTTTCTTATTATTCGTTTCCTTTTTCTTTTCCGGAAGTGAGACAGCCTTAACAGCTACCAACAAAATGAGGCTACAAACAAAAGCTAGTAATGGCAATAAAAAAGCTGAAAATCTTTTGAATTTAGTATCCAAACCTAGTGAATTCATCACAACCATTTTGATAGGGAATAATATTGCCAATATACTACTTCCAACATTAGTAACCACACTTGCCATCCAATATGGATTTAATCTAGGACTGGCCTCGGCAATCTTGACCGTTATCATAATTGTCTTTTCAGAAGTGCTGCCAAAATCGGTCGCCGCTGCTTTTCCAGATCGGATTTCCTTTCTTGTTTATCCAATAATTCGGTTCTTCGTTATCATTTTCAAACCGATTACCTCTATTCTTAATTGGCTAACAGGTCTTATTACAGTGGCATTATCCAAAGGTCAACCTATTAACGTCTCGATATCCAAAGAGGAGCTGCGTACAATGGTTGATATAGCAGACATTGAAGGGACATTTAATCCAGCAGAGTCCCATCGCATTAAGGGCGTTATGGATTTTTATGAGCTAGATGTTAAGGATGCCATGAAAACGCCAAGAATCGACATTATCGCTCTGGCTAGTACCGCAACATTTGAAGAAGCACGTGAAATCGTGATGCAAAATCCTTATACGAGATACCCTGTATATGGGGAAAGTATTGATAATATCATTGCTGTATTTCATTCAAAGAATATTATTTCCTGGTCATTGGAGCCTGAAAAACCTTTGGAGGAATTTTCCGATAACAGCCCGCTCTTTGTTTATGAGTTTCATTCTATTGATATGGTTTTGAGTAAAATGACAAAAGAAAAGAAGCATATGGCCATTGTTTTGGAAGAGTACGGTGGAACAGAAGGTATCCTTACCCATGAAGACATACTCGAAGTAATGCTTGGTTTTGAAATTGAAGATGAGATGGATCAAGATGGCGAAAGTCTAATTGAAAAATTGACTGAAACGGAAATCATTTGTGATGGGAAAATAACACTCCACCGATTAAATACAATTTTCCATACAAATATTCCGGAAGACGAGGACGTTCTGGCAGGCTATCTTTTAAATGAAATCAAGATGTTTCCTAATGAAGGCGATGTAATCGAGCGAGACAATCTAACCTTTACCATCTTAACGACAGATAACGGCGCCGCCATCAGGAAGGTAAGAATTACAAAAACAGAACAAATCCAGATGTCTGAATAATAGAGGAGTTGCCCCTTTAGTTTTAGGGGTAACTCTTTTTAATTACCGACTGCATATTTTTTCACAAAAAAAAGTACAACAAAGATTGATCCTTGTTGCACTTTTATAGAAAATCTTATTTATCTTCCGCTACGAATGGAAGAAGAGCCATAATACGAGAACGTTTAATAGCTGTAGTTAATTTGCGTTGGTATTTTGCACTTGTACCAGTTACGCGACGTGGTAAAATTTTACCGCGCTCAGAAATGAACTTTTTAAGTAAATCTACATCTTTATAATCGATTGTAGTAATGTTGTTTGAAGTGAAGTAACAAACTTTACGGCGTTTGCGGCCTCCGCGACGTTGTGCCATTTCGATATTCCTCCTTTAATAGTTTTTAGCTTCTGATTAAAACGGTAAGTCATCCTCAGAAACCTCGATTGGTCCTTTGCTCGAAGCAAACGGATCCTCATCAACACGTGTATAATTTTGCTGGTTCATAGAAGGTTGAGATTGTTGGTATGATGGAGCAAATGGATCTTGTTCCATATTGCCGCCGCCAAATTGTTGGTTTGGTTGGCTTGTACTATATGAAGGTTGGTTGCCTCCATATTGAGGTTGCCCCCCATACTGTTGATTTGGCATTCCACCACCACCAGAGTTACGCGGTTCTAAGAATTGTACAGCATCCGCTACAACATCTGTTGTATAAACACGTTTTCCATCCTGACCCTCAAAGCTGCCTGTTTGAATACGGCCTTCCACACCAATCAAACTCCCTTTTTTCATGAAGTTTGCTAAGTTTTCGGCTTGTTTTCTCCAAGCAATGCATCCGATAAAGTCTGCTTCACGATCACCTTGTTGGTTCGAAAATGTTCTATTTACAGCAACTGTAAAGCGAGTCATAGGAACGCCACTCGGTGTATAACGAAGCTCTGGATCTTTCGTAAGTCTTCCAACTAGTACGACACGGTTTATCACAATTTCAACCTCCTTTTTTCAGCGATTTTTGTTAAATTTAAATGTTAAATTAAGCTTCTTCACGAACAGCCATGTGACGGATAATGTCTTCGCTGATGTTAGCTAAACGAGTGAATTCGTTGATAGCTTCAGTACCAGCGTTAGCTTTTACGATTTGGTAGTAACCTTCACGGAAGTCGTTGATTTCATAAGCTAAGCGGCGTTTGCCCCACTCTTTAGACTCGATGATTTCAGCGCCGTTTGAAGTTAAAACTTCATTGAAGCGTTCTACTAATGCTTTTTTCGCTTCGTCTTCAATGTTTGGACGAACGATGTACATTACTTCATACTTTTTCATCTTTTTTGCACCTCCTTATGGACTTGGGCTCTCCGACGATACGAAGAGCAAGGAGTAAGTAATATATACTCACATCATTGAATTGTAGCATACTTCAACCCTTTATGCAACAAAGTTATCGCATTTACGACAAACAACTCTTTTACTCAATTTATTATATCAATCTGTGATTTTAAAAAACTTATATTTTTTTACAGTGCAATTTCGGATTTGAAGCCTTTATAATATTAACTTATAAGGGAAGTGAAAATATGTCACAAGACTTAGACCCTCATATCATCAATCTTGATATGAAAAAAATTGCAAAAATGAATATTTGGCTAACCCTAGGCTTAAGTGTCGCATTTTTAATAATCAACGGGTTAATACACAAGCATTTCTTGTTTTCGATATCCATTTGGGATATCCCACTTTTCATAATTTTTTATATTGTACTAATTGCACTTCATGAAGTTTTTCATTTAATTGGCTTCATGATCTTTGGAAAAGCGCGTTTTAAGGAGTTGGAATATGGCGTGAATTTAAAATTAGGTGTTGCATATGCCACTACGACGAAGCCATTAACCAATAAAGCAATGAAAAAATCTCTATTATTACCTTTTTGGACAACTGGTGTGATTCCTGCAATCATCGGGTTTACTCTTCAGTCAAATATGTTGGTGTTATTAGGAGCTTTCCTTATAGCAGGGGCGCTTGGCGATTTTTATATGTACAAGGCGTTACGTAAATTTCCAAACACTTCACTTATCAAGGATGATCCGGAATTGCCGAGATTATATGTATATGAAGAAAGGAGTTAAGACTGGCTATGTCTAATAATGTAAAAGTCATTACAGTAAATGAACAAAAAATTATGAAGCAGACAATTGCTTTAACTATAGTATTAAGTCTCTTATTTACTGGAATAAATTATTTCTTAAACCCTGGATTTTCATTTAGTATCCTTCGATTTTTCCTGGGTGTTGTTATTTATCTATTTGTATCCTTATTTTTAGTTATTGCCAATGAGCTAATAAATATAATCGGTTATCGCTCCCGATGTAAGGTAGCTCGTGAATCGCTATCCATATCCATCCATCTTGAAAAAGGACTAATCTTTGCAAAAACATCAGAGAAAATTAAGAACGGGCATTATCAGTCTGTGTTTTTAACATCTTTTTCAATCACGGGAATTATCCCATTAGCAATTGGCTTTTCGATTGGCAGCTATCCATTATTGCTTGCTAGCGCATCCTTTATTGCTGGGGGATTGGCAAACTTTATCGGCATCAATAAGCTTCGTAAATTCCCGGATGATTGCTTAGTTCAAGATGTTCCAGAAAATTTTAGTGTCTATGTTTATCTAGACGAAAAAAAGGCGTCTTGATGGGCAACGAGGGCTATAAAGGTGCAATACAATAAAGGATGTGAATGATGATGTCATAGTTCCTCATCCGATTGGACATTGGTTTTTACTATCATAACTGAATGTTGATGTTACTGACTTTGGACAATAAGCGGAAAATTTCCGGTTAAATTAAAAAATACTCGTATTCCCCTTAAAATAAAGGCAGTTTTTCCGTTTATATTGCCCAAATCTGTACATTTTGTTTTATTTAGAGCAGTTAATCGGAATATCTCCGCTTATATCAGCTTCTTGAGCCTCTAATATAACTTTAGCCGGAAAATCGCCGTCTAATAATCCTGATACCTACAGCGAAAATTGAACATAGAAAAAGCATGGCAATCCCTTATGAATGCCATGCTTTTTCTTAAGTTATTTCACGTGTTTTCCGTTTTTTGTACTTCAAAGAGAACCTTTTATCCGAATGCTTGCTTTAAATTTTAAATTAAACGTTGAAACGGAATAGCATTACATCGCCATCTTGCACAATGTATTCTTTCCCTTCCAGACGTACCTTGCCAGCTTCTTTAGCTGCTGCCATTGAACCAGCTTCCACTAAGTCTTCATAAGCTACTGTTTCTGCACGAATAAATCCGCGCTCAAAGTCTGAATGAATTACGCCGGCACACTGTGGTGCTTTCATGCCTTTACGGAAAGTCCAAGCACGAACTTCTTGTACCCCCGCAGTAAAGTATGTTGCTAAACCTAATAAGTCATAAGAAGCACGGATCAGTTGGTCCAAGCCTGATTCTTCAATGCCTAACTCTTCTAGGAACATCGCTTTTTCTTCATCATCTAATTCAGAGATTTCTTCTTCGATTTTCGCACAAATCGTAATGACTTGAGCGCCTTCTGCATCAGCAAACTCACGTACCTGTTTTACATATGGATTGTTTGCTGCATCGGCCACTTCATCCTCTGATACGTTTGCTACATAAAGCATTGGTTTGATTGTTAGAAGGTGTAATCCTTTAATAATTTTTAACTCATCATCTGATAATTCAACAGAGCGTGCAGGCTTTTCCTTTTCTAAAGCATCTTTGATTTTAACTAAGATTGGCTCTTCGATTAACGCCTCTTTATCCTTTTGTTTGGCCATTTTCCCTACACGTAGAAGTCGTTTTTCTACAGACTCCATATCCGCCAAGATTAACTCTAAATTAATCACTTCAATGTCATCAATAGGATTTACAGAACCTGAAACGTGCGTAATATTTTCATCCTCAAAACAACGAACTACCTGACAAATTGCATCTACTTCACGGATATGGGATAAGAATTTGTTTCCTAAACCTTCCCCTTTAGAAGCCCCTTTTACAATCCCTGCAATATCAGTAAACTCGAAAGCTGTTGGAACAGTTTTCTTCGGCTCTACTAATTCCGTTAATTTATCTAGACGTGCATCCGGTACTTCTACTACTCCTACGTTAGGATCAATTGTAGCGAATGGGTAGTTTGCAGCTAATGCGCCTGCTTTTGTAATTGCGTTAAATAATGTAGATTTTCCTACGTTCGGTAAACCTACGATACCAGCTGTTAATGACATCTGCGTGACACGACCTTTCTATTTCCCTTTTAAATTTTTTACGGTAAATCTTTGTTCTATTGTTTTATTTATAGTGTGTTAGTGCTAGTAAAAATAGGACTAAATAATTTAAAACCCTTGTTTATTATATGGATAAGTGAAGAAAAAGTCTAATTCACTAAGATTTTACTCTTCATTTGCTTTTTCTAATACTTTTTTCATTTTCTTTTCGAATTCACGGCGAGGAATCATCACGCTATGTCCACATCCCGTGCACTTGATTCGGATATCTGCACCTAATCGTATAATTTTCCATGCATTGGTTCCACAAGGATGCTGCTTTTTCATTTCTACAACATCATTTAACTCAAATACTTTAGGTTCCATTACTCCGCATCCCCCTTACTAATATTTACATTTGGGTCCACTACCATCATTTTTTGATAAGCAAGCGGTATACCATTCTTCTCTAACATATTCGTGATATCTTTTCGCATTGCTCGTGCCACCGCAAAATGCTGGTAAGGTTTTGTTTCAGCAACAACTCGGATTGTCATTTCGATTCCTATCACACTCTGCACCCCTACAAATACAGGAACATCGATTAATTCCTCAAATTTTGCAGGTAGTGTTTGTAAGTAAGGCTTCACCAAGCTCTCAATTTTTTCAACATCCGCACTAATTCCAACTTGCAAATCGACTATTGCTTTTGAGTTATTCACCGAAAAGTTGATTACGTCTGTAATTTGGCCGTTTGGAATAATAAATTGTTCTCCTGTATAGCCCAAAATTTTTGTCGTTCTTAACCCAATTTCGATAACTGTCCCTTCTGCTGCGCTTGTTGTATTGAGTTTAATATAATCTCCAACCCCAAATTGGTCCTCTAAAATAATAAAGAATCCCGTAATAATATCCTTCACTAAGCTTTGTGCACCAAAACCAATCGCTAAACCTGCTATCCCTGCCCCAGCTAGTAGACCGCCAATGTTAATTTCAACAGCAGACAGAATCGCAATCATAGCAGAAAAATAAACTAAATAGCTTAATGTGCTATGTAAAAGCTTGATAATGGTCTGCTGTCGTCGTTCATTTTGATTAATGGGCGTTTTTATTTTTATGGTTAGGATTCGTGTAATGATTCTTTTCCCTATAAAAACAACTAAATAAGATACGACGAGAATTGCAACAATTTTTATAGAAGCAGTTATAACAAACTGCCATAATTCTTGGCTTGTGAAATAATCCCAAGCCTTTTCGGACTTCTCCGTAAATTCTTCAACTGGTTTATCTATAACTTCTGTCGCCATTTTTCCACTCCTTGTATAAGTAGCTAAATTTTTGAATATACTTGATTACAATATAGTTCAATTTTTACCATAAAAGCAAAATTATTACCAATTCTAAAGAAAGTGAGAATTGCCTATGAAAAATATTTCAAAAGTCCCCTTAAATTCTTTTGTTCACCATGAACAAACAGGCGCTCTTTGGCAATTAAGTGACTTATTTTTAAATCATATTCCTTTTGATCATGAACAATTAATCTTTTGTTGCATTGGAACGGATCGTTCAACTGGCGATTCTCTCGGTCCTTTAACAGGCAGTTTTTTATCTAGTTTTCATTCATTCCCTTTTGAAGTAATTGGTACGCTCGAAAACCCACTACATGCTATTAATTTAAAATCAACAATAGAAGATATAAAGCAAAAACCAATTACTCCATATATTGTTGCCATTGATGCTTGTTTAGGCAGTGAGCGAAATGTAGGCCATATTGTACTTCAAGATGGGCCGCTATTCCCCGGAAAGGCAGTAAAAAAAGAATTACCTCCAATCGGTGACATTTCAATTAAAGGAATTGTCAATGTTGGAGGCTTTATGGAAATGCTAGTTCTACAGAATACTCGTTTAAATGTTACGTATTCGATGGGCAATAAAATCGCTCGAGCATTATTGCTTGCATGGCAACGTCATTTATTGAAAAAGAAAAATGACCCCAACGACAATACCAACTACTATAATTCCGGGCAGCAAATTGGCTACTCGAATTTTAGTTAAACCGGCAATATTCAATCCTATTGCCATAATCATGACACCACCTGTTGCCGTCATTTCTTGAATGAATAAATCTAGTAAAGCTTCAGGTATGTATTTGCTAATAAGCCCCGCAAGAAGGGCAATAGTACCTTGGTACAAAAATACGGGGATTGCAGCTATCATCACACCGATTCCTAGGGTTGATGCTAAAACAATCGCAGTAAAACCATCAATAATCCCCTTTGTTATTAAAACAGAATGATCATTTCGTATACCGCTATCCAATGCACCGAGAATTGCCATTGAACCTATTACAAAGAATAATGTGGCGTTGATAAAGCCTTCCGCTATACTACTCTCTGACGCTTGAGTGCCAATTTTAGTTTCAATCCATTTCCCTAAACGAAATAATTGTAAATCCAAATCGAGCCACTCACCTATGACTGCCCCTACAACAAGGCTAATAATCACAATAATAAAGTTCGTAGTCTCCATGCCCATCTGAATCCCAAGTACAGCAACCGCTAGACCAATAATGGCTAATACAGTTGTTTTCATTTGTTCTGGAATACCTTTTAAAGTACGGCCAATTGTTGCTCCTATAATTATTAATAATGCATTAATAATCGATCCGAGTAATACCATTTTCTTACCCCATTTGTCTTAGAAAAAAGAGCGCCTTCAATCTTGGCGCTCACAACTTTTCTATTCTTCTAGTTGTAATATTTCCAAAATGCGCTCTAAATCATCCTCAGAATAAAATTCAATTTCAATTTTCCCTTTATTCTTGGATTTCTTTATCTGCACATTTGTTCCAAAGTATTCACGTAACTGTGTCTCTGTCGCTTCTACAAAAATATCCTTTTTCTCGGATTTTTCTGTTTCACGTGAAACCTCATCATTCAATTGTTTAATTAATGCCTCTAACTGGCGGACATTTAATCCATGCTTAATGACTTTCTCAGCAACTTCAGGTATTCTTCTCTTATTTTTTAAGCCTAGCAATGTACGGCCATGTCCCATTGACATTTCACCGTTATTTACTAGATCACGCACTTGATCCGGTAATTGCAATAGGCGAAGGTGATTCGTAATATACGGACGACTTTTACCTAAACGATTAGCCAGCTCTTCCTGAGTAAAGCTTAGTTTTTCAATCAAGCTTTGGTAGGCTTCTGCTTCTTCAATAGGTGTTAAATCCTCACGTTGAAGGTTTTCTAGAATCGCTAGCTCCATCATTTGATTTTCTGTCAGTTCTCTGATGATGGCAGGTATTTCAATTAGATTAGCGAGTTTTGCAGCTCTAAAACGTCTTTCTCCCACAACAATTTCGAATTTTTTTCCTTTTTTCCGAACTACGATGGGCTGGATAATTCCATGTTCCTTAATCGATTGTGCTAATTCTTCAATTGCTTCATCGTCGAAGTTTTTTCGTGGTTGAAAAGGATTGGCAACAATCTTCTGCAGCTCGATTTTTTCGATTTGATCTTCATTAGTTTGTAAATTATCTAATGCTTCTGTCGGAAATAATGCGCCAATTCCTTTACCCAATCCTCTAGCCATTTTTAATCACTTCCCTTGCTAACTCTAAATAAACTTCTGCACCTCTTGATTTCGAATCGTAAATAATAATTGGTTCGCCATGACTTGGTGCCTCACTTAAACGAACATTACGGGGGATAATTGTTTTATAAACTTTATCCTGGAAGTATTTTTTTACTTCCTCAATTACTTGTAAACCAAGGTTTGTACGTGCATCAAGCATAGTTAATAGAACACCATCAATATACAATTCCTGATTTAAATGTTTTTGGACAAGACGAACAGTCGATAATAACTGACTTAACCCTTCAAGTGCGTAATATTCACATTGAACAGGAATAACCACAGCATCAGATGCAGTTAAAGCATTTATTGTTAACAAGCCTAAAGACGGCGGACAATCGATAATAATATAATCATATTGATCTTTTACATTTTGTAGTGCATGTTTTAACCGGACTTCCCGGGAAATGGTTGAAACAAGTTCGATTTCAGCACCAGCAAGCGATATTGTTGCCGGGATCACATCTAAATTTTCAACCTTTGATGACTGAATGACATTTGCGACTTCTTCGTCATCTATTAAAACATCATAGATACAGCTTTGAATTTCCCCTTTATTAATACCAACACCACTTGTAGCATTACCTTGTGGATCAGTGTCTATTAAAAGAACTTTTTTCCCTAAATAAGCAAGACAAGCGCTCAAATTGACAGATGTCGTAGTTTTACCTACACCACCCTTCTGGTTTGTAACGGCAATAATTCTTCCCAAGCCTTTTGCACCTGCTTTCATCACTCAATTTATATAATCGAATTTAGTCATTTAGTTTATTTTATCAAATTTATAAACTAGATGTACTGATTACAATACAACTAATTTATAAATTTGATATATTAGAAAACTTGGCTTATCGCTAAAACCTTTAGCAATAAGCCATAGTTGCACTTATAAAGATAAGGAAGTTTTAAATTTTCTTACCCGTTAAATTAAGCTTATCGCCATTCCATTTGACGATAAGCCTTGATTGCACTTATGCAGCTTGAAAAAATCCCGCTCTTTTTCAGCTATTGGAAAGCTTGCCTATGTGTATGGTCTTTTGGCAATCAGCCTTAGTTGCATTTATAAGGATAAGGAATTTCTTATCCGTTAAAAAAGAAGCCATCTCATGAGGGACCCCCAAGATGGCTCTTTTTATGCGACAAACTATTGCTTGCCAATCATCTAAAGCCCCATTCATAGCTTCCCTTTTAAACAATCTCGCAGGAGTTAATGGAATAGACTGCCTTTAGTTATTTTGTAATATCTTTATTTTTTCTTTGGAATCCGCACAGTGATCTGATAGTATTCTTCCGTATCTTCTTCTTCAGTATTCACATTAATACCGCTTTTCGTTACCATCGATAATGATTGCTTAATTGTATTTAATGCAATACGAATATCCTTACTAATTGCTTTTCGTTTTGGTTTTTCTTTTTTAACTGCCTCATCTTTTGGCTGATTCATTTGTTGGATATATTCTTCGAGCTGGCGAACATTCCAATCATATTCTTTAACCAAAGCCACCAATTGAGCTTGTACTTCTTCATCCTTTAGAGAAATCATTGCACGGGCATGACGTTCTGTAATCTCTCTTTTTAAGATTGCCTCCTGAACAAATTGAGGCAATTTTAGTAAACGCAATTTATTTGCGACAGTTGATTGACCTTTTCCTAAACGTTGAGCAAGTGCTTCCTGTGTTAGTGAATGAAGTTCTAATAATTGTTGATAAGCTAATGCCTCTTCAATTGCTGTTAATTCTTCACGTTGAAGATTCTCTATCAACGCAATAGAAGCAGTTTCTTTATCACTTAAATCGCGAACAATCGCAGGAACCTCTGTCCAATTGAGTTTTTTCATTGCTCGGTAGCGACGTTCCCCTGCAATAATCTCATAACGCTCACCATCAAAATTTCTTATGACAATTGGTTGTATTACACCATGCGTATGAATGGTTCTTGATAATTCTTCAATTTTTTCTTCATCAAAAACTGTACGAGGTTGGAACCGATTTGGAATAATTTTATCGATTGGAATTTTCACTACTTCTTCTGCAGCTGTTTTCTTTTCAACTTGTTCTACTTGTTCTACTTCACTTTTAACTTCAGAAACTGTTTTGTCTCCGCCTCCGAAAAAACGTGAAAAAGGACTTTTCATTCAATGGGCACCACCTTTTAGAAACTATCTTGCTCAAGACTACTTATATAATATTATTTATTATATTCTATAAATTGTACAGAGTCCGATAGAAGTAAAATCTATTAAAATGACATAATATAAATTATTTATGCTTCATGAGGCAAAATTATATCTAAAAATTTATGACAATTTAAATATTTCTCAGAAAAAGCACGGTAAATCGCTAAATATAGCAAAGTAAATCTAGTTATTTATTAAATGAAATACCATAAACATGGAATGTTTCATGTGAAACAGATAGAGATTAATAGAATATTAAAATCCAAACTTTTAATTTAAAACTAATTTACTAGATTTCATTAATAGCGAGACACTACTGTCTCTACTACTAATTTTAATACAAAAAGGCATATTTTTTATACTATAGGCGTTTTGTTTGGCACACCTGGTTTACGTGGATATTTCTTGGGCGTCTTTTTTATTTTATCAAAAATATAGAGTGTGCGGTCACTTTCTTCTACAGGTAATAGATATGAAAATTCTTCCTTTAATGATGCGCCCAGTGTTGTAATTGCTTTTTGAGCATCCTTTAATTCTTCTGGACCAGCTGCCGCTTTTAAGGCAACAAAGCAACCGTCTTGTTTTGCCAGTGGGATGCAAAGCTCTGAAAGGACCGATAATCTTGCTACCGCGCGGGCAGTAACGACATCAAATTTTTCGCGATACTTTTCTTTTTGTCCAAATTCTTCTGCACGGGCATGGACAAATGTAACATTATCTAAGTGTAGCTGCTCGCTTAAGTGATTTAAAAATGTGATCCGTTTATTTAAAGAATCAACAATTGTCACATGTAAGTGCGGGAAACAAATTTTAATTGGTAAGCTAGGGAAACCTGCCCCTGCCCCCACATCACAAACCGACTCTACTTTAGTAAAGTCAAAGTAAAAGCTCGCACTAATGGAATCATAGAAATGCTTTAAATACACACCTTCTAAATCTGTTATTGCCGTTAAATTCATTTTTTCATTCCACTCAACTAATAGCTCAAAATACTTCCGAAACTGTTCAATTTGTGTGTCACTTAATGTTATTCCCATCTCTTTTAATGCTTCGATAAATTGTTGTTCGTTCATAGGGATCTCCTTTGTTTTTAAAAAGACTTCGATCTTATTAGAAAAACACGATTTGTCGCCCCAATGGCGAAAATCGCTGTCTTTCCTTATGCTCATTCCTGCGAAAACTAAAACTATAATCTGCTAAAATGAACGAGCGTCCGAGAAAATTTTAGCTCGAACGCTCGTTTACCAAATACACTTGGTATTTTAGAAAACACAGACTAACGTCAATTAAATTCGCTACTCATTACCTACTCGTGCAATTTTTCCTTGTTCAATATAAACAGCTAAAATTGAAATATCTGCAGGGTTAACCCCTGAAATACGTGATGCTTGCGCTATTGATAATGGACGCACTTCTTTTAATTTTTCGCGAGCTTCCGTAGCAAGACTTGAGATATCATCATAATCAATATCTTCAGGAATTTTCTTGCTTTCCATTTTGTGAAGTTTTTCTACTTGATTTAGTGCTTTTTGGATATAACCTTCATATTTCAATTGAACTTCAATCTGCTCTTTTACTTCTTCACTTAATTCCACATCTGGTGGAGTAAGGGAAGCTACTAAGTCATAATTCATTTCAGTCCGTTTAACTAAATCAGCACCACGAATGCCATCTTTCAATTCAGTACCACCTACTGAGCGAATCACTTCTTGTGCCTGTTCGTTTGGCTTAATAATCACTTCACGAAGACGCGCGATTTCTTCTTCAATTTGTGCTTCTTTTTGTTTGAATTTCGTAAAACGTTCTTCAGAAATTAAATCGATTTTATAGCCGATTTCTGTTAGACGTAAATCTGCATTATCATGGCGAAGCAGTAGACGATACTCTGCACGGGAAGTTAATAGACGGTAAGGTTCATTTGTTCCCTTTGTTACTAAATCATCAATCAATACACCAATATAAGCTTCAGAACGTTTCAGGATAACCTCTTCTTTTCCTAACACTTTCGCAGCTGCATTGATACCAGCCATTAAGCCTTGACCCGCCGCCTCTTCATAGCCACTCGTACCATTGATTTGACCAGCAGTATAAAGGCCTTTAATACGCTTTGTTTCTAAAGTTGGCCATAATTGCGTTGGTACAATTGAGTCATACTCAATAGCATAACCCGGACGCATCATTTCCGCATTTTCCAGGCCAGGAATCGATTGCAGCATTTGGCGCTGGATGTGCTCTGGTAAACTTGTTGAAAGTCCTTGCACATAAACCTCTTGCGTATCGCGTCCTTCTGGTTCAAGGAATAGTTGGTGACGCGGTTTATCGTTAAAGCGTACAATTTTTGTTTCAATTGATGGACAGTAACGTGGACCCGTACCAGTAATCGCACCAGTATACATCGGTGCTTTATCTAAATTATCATTAATAATTTGATGTGTTTCCAGACTTGTATAGGTTAACCAGCATGGAATTTGATCCATGATAAATTCAGTTGTTTCAAAGCTGAAAGCACGCGGAACATCATCGCCTGGTTGAATTTCTGTTTTGCTATAGTCGATTGTTTTGCTATCCACACGCGGAGGAGTACCTGTTTTAAAGCGAACCATATCAAAGCCAAGATCACGCATATTATCTGCTAATTTTACAGATGGTTGCTGATTATTTGGTCCACTTGAGTATTTTAAGTCGCCAATAATTATCTCGCCGCGCAAGTACGTACCTGTTGTGATAATAACAGCATTTGCTCGGTAGAGTGCGCCAGTTTGTGTGATGACACCTCGAACCTCATCATTTTCAATGATTAATTCATCCACAATTGATTGATGAATCGTTAAATTCTCTTCCTCTTCCAATAAACGTTTCATCTCACGTTGATAAAGGACTTTGTCTGCTTGTGCACGCAATGCACGTACTGCAGGTCCTTTTCCTGTGTTTAACATGCGCATTTGGATGTGCGTTTTATCGATTACTCTTCCCATTACACCGCCTAATGCGTCAATTTCACGAACCACGATTCCTTTTGCTGGTCCACCTACTGATGGATTACATGGCATAAAGGCAATCATATCTAAATTAATTGTCACCATGAGTGTTTTTGCACCCATTTTAGCTGAAGCATACGCTGCTTCTACACCAGCGTGGCCAGCACCGATGACAATTACATCATATTGGCCAGCTTCGTATGTTGTTGTCATGCCGTCTCTTCCTTTCATTTGTCCTACGTTTTTTACGTATTTATGTTATCTTCATTTAAATGAAGCTCTTTTATTTCCCTAAGCAGAATTGCGAGAATAGCTGGTTGATTAAGCTTTCTTGTACTGTATCTCCAACGATTTCACCCAACAGCTCCCACGTTTTCGTCACATCAATTTGAATCATATCTACCGGAATTCCTGATTCTGCAGCATCAATTGCGTCTTCAATCGTCGCCTTTGCTTGATGTAGAAGCGCAATATGACGAGCATTTGAAACATAAGTTAAATCATTGGCTTCAATTTGTCCTTCAAAGAATGTCTTCGCAATCGCTTCTTCCAATTCAATGATACCTTGTTCTTGAAGAATCGAGGTTGTCACTATAGGACGTCCATTCGATAATGCTCTTACTTGATCCAAATCAATTTTTTGCGGTAAATCTGTTTTATTCACTACAACGATGAAATCCATATGTTGAATCGTTTCAAATAGACGTTCATCTTCCTCAGAGAGATTTTCTGCCGAGTTTAATACAAGCAAGATTAAATCTGCCTCTTTTAATACCTGACGAGATCTTTCTACCCCTATGCGCTCAACGATGTCTTCTGTTTCACGAATACCTGCTGTATCTACTAGGCGCAACGGTACGCCGCGCACATTGACATACTCCTCTATAATATCACGAGTTGTACCAGCAACATCAGTAACAATTGCTTTATTCTCATGAACTAAACTATTTAATAATGACGATTTCCCAACATTCGGTCTACCTAAAATAACCGTCGATAAGCCTTCACGAAGAATCTTCCCTTGAGAAGATGTCTGTAGAAGCTTTGCTATTTCATCTCGAACCCACGAGCATTTTTCTAATAATACAGGGATCGTCATTTCTTCTACATCATCATATTCTGGGTAATCTATATTAACCTCAACATGTGCCAATGTCTCGATTAAAGCATCACGTAATTGACCAATTAATCGTGAAAGCTTTCCATCCATTTGACCAAGCGCTACATTCATGGCACGATCTGTTTTTGCACGTATTAAATCCATTACCGCTTCTGCCTGCGATAAATCAATTCTTCCATTCAAGAAAGCACGTTTTGTAAATTCACCAGGATCTGCTAATCTTGCTCCATTTTGTAGAACAAGCTGCAATACACGATTAACCGAAACGATTCCACCGTGACAGTTTATTTCCACAACATCCTCACGAGTAAAGGTTTTAGGTGCACGCATTAACGATAACATGACCTCTTCTACTACTTCTTCAGTCTTTGGTTCGATTAAATGTCCATAATGAATAGTATGTGATTTCTCGTCGATGAGCTGTTTCCCGCTTGGCGATTTGAATATTTTATTTGCTATGTGAACTGCGTCGTCTCCACTTAAGCGAACGATGGCAATGGCACCTTCACCCATTGGCGTGGATATCGCAGCAATTGTATCAAAATCCATTTTTATTGATCCTCCTACTAAATCCATTACGATTTAACGTAATTTCATTAACTTCGCAAACACGACATGAATTACATTTATCTTGTGAAAACTAAATAAAGTTATCCACATGTGAATAACTATTACGAATTTTATTTACTAACAATTTAGGGTAACATATTTTGCACAAATACGAAAGCAAAGCAAATTTTCCACATGTGGATAAATGAAATTTTCTATTGGAGTTGCTTATTTACTTATAAATAACTTCAGAAAGCGTTTCCTATGTGAGCAGTTCCCTTTATCTACCATTATCCCCAACAAAAAAACGATCCTAAATTAGGATCGTTTTATAATGTCTGTATGATTTTTGTTATCTTACTGGCTCAATTACTAGATATCGATTTGGTTCGGTACCCTCTGAGTACGTTTCAATATCGACACGATTTGCTAAAGCATTATGAATAACCTTTAGTTCATACGAGGGCATCGGCTCAAATGATACTTTTTTGCCTGTATGAAGTGCTTTATCTGCCATCCGCTCGGCCAATATTTCTAATGACTGCTTTCGTCGTTCACGATAGTTTTCTACATCTAGCTTCACCATTAAAAAGGATTTTGCACTTTTATTGACAACCAATTGAGCCAATTGCTGTAATGCATTTAATGTTGCACCACGTTTCCCAATTAAAAGTGCTGCTTTTTCACTTTCTAATTTAAATAAAATGTTTTTGCCATGTTTGTGTGTATCAATGGTTAAATCATCGATGCCCATGTCTTTTGCAATACTAAATAGATAGTTTTTTGCTGATTCGATGGGATTCTCTTGCTCTTCCAGCGTAGCAGTAGGCTCTTCAGTCGTTTGTTCAGCTATTTCCTCATGTACTGCAATACTTTGTTCAGGAATATCTTGATTTAAATCGTCAAATTTTTCTGCCTCAACTTTTAAAACCGTGTTTTCGGCTTCTACCTCTTTTAATGAGACACGTACTTGGGCTTGACGTGCCCCAAACCCTAAAAATCCTTTTTTCGCTTCTTGTAAAACTTCAACTTCTACTTGATCACGAGTAGTATCTAGCTGTTGTAACGCTATTGAGATCGCTTCTTCTACTGTTGCGCCTAATTGCGTAGTTTGTTTCACTTTTTCGCTCCTCCTGTTGTAGCAGGTTCTGATTTTTTTCTATTCCAAGGTTTATAAATAACAAGGTTTTGAATAACTGATACGATATTCCCGACAACCCAATATAATGATAATGCAGCCGGCAAGAACATACCGAAACCGATAATCATTAATGGCATAATATACATCATGATTTTCATTTGAGGGTTGTCCATTGCAGGGCCTGTCATTAATACAACAAATTGAATTAACCCAGCTAAAACAGCTAAAATAACACTTGGTTCAGCCAGTGGGAAAATTAAAAATGTCCCCAAATCAATTGTTGATGTTGCGTTCATGCGGCTAATTGCATGATAGAACCCAATAAGAATCGGCATCTGAATCAGCATTGGGAAACATCCTGCCAATGGATTCACGCCCGAATTTTGCATCAATGCTGTCATTTCTTGTTGATACTTTTGTTGAGTCACAGCATCTTTTGAAGCATATTTCTTTTGCAGTTCTTTCATTTTAGGCTGAATTTCTTGCATTTTTTTCGAGCTTTTTACTTGCTTGATTGTTAATGGAAGTATTACTAATCGAATAATGATCGTTACGACGATTATTCCAAATGCATACGAACCTAAGTGTTCAGCAAAGTATTGAATTACTGATACCAATGGCCAAACGATAAACTCATTCCAAAAACCTTCGCTTTCAGATGAGATTGGCTGATCGAATTCTGTACATCCAGAAAGCAGCAGCATTACTGAAACTAAAGACAGAATCATCCAATGTCTTCTCTTCAACCTTCATCCTCCTAGAGTAACTATTCACTTTTTTTAGCTATTTTACCATGTATATACACTTACACTCTACTTATAATTGT
>DAMDNS010000003.1:0-25997 GCA_032083605.1 Ureibacillus sp. | reverse complement strand
GGAATCCAAAGGGTTGACCATCCTAGGTAAATTACTCCACAAGCCACAGATAGAATGACTGTTAGCACGACCTCCTTCATCTTCCAGTTCATCTTTTGACCGCCCCCATTTGAACCGGCCACTCCTCAAGCCTAAAAGCCATATCCCAAAACATATATTCAAGCTGGCAACTGATTAAAAAATGTTCTTTCATCTTAGCTATTTCTTTCTCAGTTGCACCCATTGCCCACTCATCCAGACGGTCACAAAATTTGGTTGTTATTGAATCTGTCCGATTTCCGTAAAAATGAATCCATTCAAAAAATGGATGTGACGGATCAGGATTCACTTCACTTAACAATCTTCTTCCAATCTCCCAATATGTCCAAGGACAAGGCAATAAAACCGCCAAAATTTCCCCTAATGTTCCCTCATGAGCAACCGTCAGCATATGACGGATGTAATGAAGGGCAGAAGGTGATAGTGGAAATCCTTGCAGCTCCTCATATGGAACACCTGCTACCTGGCAAAAGTTATTATGTGGATGGGTCTCGCTGTTTAATATAAATCCAATTTGCTTATTGAACATCTCCATATCCTCACGATTCTCACATTTTGCAACAGCAATTCCATAGATTCTGATAAAGGAATTCAAATACTCAAAATCCTGTTTAACATAATGGATAAGCTGCTCCTTTCTTAAGTCACCATTGGCAATTCCCCGTACAAAAGGATGTTCGAAGATTGCATCAAAAATAGGATTTGCTTCTTTTCTCAATTCCGCAGAAAAACTCATTAAAATATCCCCCTTTAGATTTAATGAGAAGACTTTAAATGGAACGATTCATTTAAAAAAACGAAAAAACCGCTCCAAAAATGGAGCGGCAGAATATCAAGCATATCAAATAATAAAATACACCCGTGCACGAACTCCACTTTCCTACGCTAGTATGAACTAGATCAGGTTCAAAGGGTCCAGAACAATTCTGTCTCAGCCAAATAACGGCTCCCCTAGTGGTCTTCCTATTAATTTAATATTCACTTTACACACGCTTTTCAAGAAAGTCAATATAATTGGAAATTTTTAGTTCACAAGTACTTTGGATAATTCTAATGGTCTAGAATAAATGATTCTCCTAGTAACGGGTTTACTATAAACTTAACATGCGGCTCGAACGTCATCAATACATGATGCTTTAATGCACAATGCCCAATTGCATGATGATGGGTGACAGTTTTTACTCATTGAATAGTTTCTCCAGCAGCCCATTTACTCATATAACTTACATTGGACCGTCCATATAAAATCGACCATATTTATGGTACAGTTTTCCTGGATTTTTATATAAGGATACCCGTCCATTTCGCTTCTTTTCGCCTTAAAATCTGGTTCCTAATTAAGTAACTAGCGATAGCAAAATAATCGGAGTTTTTCCGGTTATATGCCGAATGGAGCCCTGCTTTGACGTAAATAAGGGGAGTTTTTCCGACTGTGCAGAGAAAAATCCTCCTTTTTCACGTTTTTCAAGTCGATAGGCGGAATATCTCCGTTTATTTAAGCTATTTTTTATATTATTTTCTAATTAAGCGGAATTTGTCCGTCTATTTCTGAGATTAGATGCTTAACCCAACCTCCCAACCTATAAGGGCGAGCCCAATTGATCCCAATATCCAAAAGCACTACTTTCATTCTGGATTTTTTATGCAAAAAATAGATTAGCATTTGCTAATAAGTTTTCCTTTATGCCGCTAAAATCTTGTTGTAAATCAAGAGATGCAATAATAATTTGATTACCTTTAATGTGGTAAATATGGTTAGGTTGATTTAATGCAGTTGTTTTCGCATATAGCAACATACCTGCAACCGTTACACCCGGCTCTTTTTTCCAGTTATTTATATATGTAAATATTTGATAAAGGTTAGCTGATTTTTGTTTTGAAGCTCCACCTTCAAACCTTGCTACCATATTCTCAGAATAAAATTTCGCATCCACAATCAATGTTTTTTTATCTTTTCGAAGTACAAGGTCTGTTTGCATAATCGGTAATGCATCCGTGAATTCATCGTCAACACCCCACTGAATTTGAGGACGGGATACATTATATTTCGTTTCACGTTTAAAAAATGCATAGATGAATTTTTCATATAAAGACGATAATCTTTGTTCATCTTGAACCTCTTTCATCATTTGAGATGTAGAGCTTTCATCAAATAATAACTGCTCATAAAGATATCTACACACGTCTACAATAAATTGATAGCGAAGGTTTTGGCGATTATATCTAACATTTTTCCATAGCTTCAAATCTAGCTCTATTTCTGATACCTCTGTAAAATAAGGCAGCAAACCATAAAACAATCTACGCATTTTTTGACTTATTTTATTTGAGCGCGATAGGTAAACGAGTGTCGCTTTAATAATTTGATTCAACAATATATTTTCAGAGAACTCATCATAAACCACTTCAACTTTCTTATTTACCAATGTATTTTTCTTTATCGTAGAATTGATATCAATTTTCCCCTTAATGACATTGGCAGTCTCTTCAACACTTATATAATCTTTACTTAATCCTCCGCGAATCAAAACAGGTATACCTATTGCTAAAATTTCTGTGTAAAGCTCTTTGACGTTCTCAAACTTTTCTGTTCCGATTTGTTTATACTCAGATAGATTTAGCGTTTGATATGCATAGGAAAGCATATAGTATATATTACGAATTGGAATATTATTATTTCTCTCCATCGAAACAACCTCTTAGCCGTTCAGCCCAATCGTTTGCCTTCTGTTCATCATCAAACCAATATTCGGCTAGCTGAGGAATAATTTCATATTCAATTACTTCCTCTACACGATTTGCAGTATCTACTTTATAAGCATCACCTACAAAGTAGCTATGTCCAATTTGAAAACCTGTCCCTAATTCTTCAACAATTTGATTATTTAAGCTTTTAATTTGATCAATAATACGATTTAAAGCTTCTGGATTATTTAATTCGTTTACATATGACTTAAATGTCTCATTTTGGAACGCCGGTTTAATTTCAAAAAACGAAAATCTTCTTCTAAGTGCGTAGTCTAGTAAAGCCAAGCTTCTATCTGCCGTATTCATCATTCCAATGATGTATAAATTCGAGGGCACAGAAAACTTATCATTAGAATAAAGGAGATTGATTTGCTCGCCTCGCTTATCCGTTTCGATAAGCATCATTAACTCCCCGAATATTTTACTCATATTTCCACGATTAATTTCATCAATAATAAAGAAGTAGTCTCGTTCTGGATCTCGTGCTGCTTTTCTAGCAAACTTCACAAACGGGCCTTGCTTCAGCTCAAACCCATCTCCTTCAGCTTTTGGGCGGAACCCTTCAATGAAGTCCTCATAACTATAGCCTTGGTGGAACTGAACCATATGGATACGCGTTTCATCTTTTTCTTCCATCATTACATACGCTAAACGTTTAGCAATAAACGTTTTACCTACTCCCGGTGCACCTTTCAAAATAAGATTCTTCTTATTTTCAAGTAGAGAAATTAGACGTACAAGCTCCTTCTTCTCGATAAAAACATCCGAAAGAAATTCATCCATTGTAAAGGATTCATTCTCTTGTACAGTAGGCTTAGATTCAATATAACGAATATAGTAGTCAATTGAACTTCCCGAAACGCCTTTATATTTTTTGTAGGATTCATCTGATACAACAACATCTTTCAACCGTTTTAGTTGTTCAATATCTGTCTCACCAAAGATTGAAGCATCAAAATGGTGCTCTATATCCTTTAACGCACTTACTTTTTGCGTAACTGTTTTATCATTCAAGCTATCTCCTGTATCCGTGACTTGATTGGATAACCAATTTCTAAATTCATTTACTTCAGCAATTTTGGGATCAATAAAATCTTCATTCATGACTTGATCAATTTCTTGAATAAGGTTTGGATATGGATTTAGGCATGTTAACGTTTTTTGAGCAAAAGTCTGATGTAGTTCCCACTTTCCAACTTGAAGCCAATCTACTTTTCTTCTATGTTTATACTCCAATGCTCCATCATCGAAGTAGTAATCTCCCGTAACAACTCCGCGTGCGAGGATTTTCTTAATACCTTCTTTCAAATATACTACGTCGCCTGCTTGAATTTCACGATAGAAATCCCACACAGCCTTTGTGTCATTGACAGGGCGCACCCCATCCGCTCTTTGCTCAGTTATTTTCCGTTCAACAGCTTCCTTTGAATCATAGTTTTTTAAATCCCCTAAATAGTCCCAACCAAGTGCAATCATATTTTCTGTATGGAACTGATTCCATAACCTTGAATATTCACCCGGCGAAATTACCCAATAATTAATACTGTTATCAATTTCATCTTCTTGATTCGCAATTTTCTTCTCTTTTTTTGGATAAGTTAAAGTAGGATTTTCATCATAATATAAAAAGATTAAATAGGATCGCATTAAAACGCCCCAGTCAGGTATCCCGCCTATATTATCAGGCTTACTTCTTATGCCGCGATTATATTCATCTTCCGCATATTTTTTTCTAAATTGAATTCTTGTCGTACCAAACTTTTCTGGATATCGAGGTGTACTTTTACCAGTTACCAATCTCTCAATATCCACATCACTTTGTTCCGTCATTTGTTGGTAGATATTTTTATATTCCGAATATGATTGATAATCGAAGAAATTTTCCTTATAACCGCTACCTAATCCAAAATTTTCTAACAGGTGTCCAAGTTTTTCAAGATATGGCGTGTACCACATACCTGTTTTTTCACCCAAATTTTCTGTAACCCAAGCCTTATATTTTTCTTTTTGAGTCTTCACAACATCATTCATGGCGTACCTCCAAAAGAGAATTTATTACCTTGAATTATAACACTGTACTACATTAAAAATAACATTTACTTCCATTTCAATTTTCTAGCATATACTAGATGATAAACCGCTTTACGCAATTTCTTAAAATTTTGAAATACAGACACGTACTATTGAGGCCTATAAATCTTATGTCATTCATAATTATAGTTTTAATTAATGGAAAGTTAACCGATAAGAAAAATCCCACTAGAACAATGTATACAATTCTAGTGGGATTCTATTATTTATTTCAACATCTTACCTATTTCTTGTACTGCTAAATCATCATCTTAGCTTATATAATTATAAAACCAGTTAGAATGTTGTTAAAATCTATATTTTAAGTAGCTCTATAAACCTCACTTACTTATGATACGGTTCTCCGTGTTGTACCTAAATGAGGTTTTTCTTTTTTACATATATTTTCAGTTAGGTATTCTCCAAGTGATTAACCTATACAGGGGATATAACTTTGCGATTTTATCCTCTGCTATTTTAACGAGATTTTCTGGAGTCTCAAGATGTTCCTCATCAGGGTTTATGCGGAAAATACAAAATGATTCCAATCCCTCACTGTCATATTTCGTGTAAAAATCAGTAAACTTATTTGGGTCTTCTTTATCAATATTGAAAGAATGTACAGACATGTCTTTGCTTGGATTATATATATGCCATACAAATTGTTCCCCTTTTAACTTTGCGATTTCATTATGAATTTTATCTTTGAGTCGCTCAATATTATCCTTTAGGTAATCTCTATCAATACAGCCCTTGGCAGCAGTTGCATGGAATAGACCAATTTCTACTCCCTTACTAACTACTGATATCTGCATACACGCATGCCTAATAAAGCTTTCGTGAGATTCTGTCTTGCTTCCCCCAATTAATGCATCTTTACTGTGCTTACCGTAACGAAGGCAAATCCACGATAAACGCTTGTAATTATGTTTAGAAGGACTGATTTGAGAAGTTATAAGTTCCGGTCTTCTTCTCGAAGACCAGTTATTGTGTAAGTTCATCTTTGACATGGGGTGTTTCATTAAATTATTTAGCTTAAGTAATTTGTTACGAACAACTTCTCTTCTTTTGAGAATTATACGGTCATTCTCAGCTTGATACTTTGGAAAGAATGTCTCATAGTCTTGAAACGTTAAAAAGTATCCATCTAAGTCATAGTCGGATTCCTTAAATGGGTCTTGATTATCCACAAATATTTCATTAATTTTACGATTTGCTTTTCGGTTAGCATCTGATAAGTTTTTTAATTCTCCATCGATATCCTTATAATTTTCTATAATTTTATCCGTTACTTTCTCAGAAGCTAATAAACAATGATTAATGAATTCCTCTAGACGTTCTAGGCTATTTGATTGTACTTCATGGATTAGTTCTAGATTTCCATCCAATCCGCCACGTGTAAAGTTTGCCGAACCATGAAAGGCTTTAATACCTTGAGGTGTGTAGAACATAAATACCTTTGCATGCAATTTTTCCTTGTGTACGATATATACATTGGCTAAACTAGATAATTCATCTAATAATGCACCAGGTTTATTCATGCTAAATTCCTTAGATAAATACAGAGTAATATTATCCTTATTTAGATTTCTCTTAGCCATTAATTCTTTGATAAATTCTACTCCATAATTCGAGAAATAAGCAGACACAATAGTAATATTTTTGACCTCCAAATCCTTTACTACCTTTTTAATGTATCCCTTTTCCCATACCCATTTATCAACTTCCAATCTGCTCATAATCCCACCACGCATATTTTTTATTATTACTAGTTTAATAACAGACCTGAACTACTTAAGAAAATAGCAAAGCTGTACATCATCAGCACTGAGTACTCCAATTCTTAAAACCATAGAATTTTTCAGGTTAACTTCCTCTTGAAATTCTAATTCTAAAGGATTGCTTAGAATTTTATTCAACTCTACCTTTTCTTCTAATAATATCATAGCTTGATGATGTGAAAGTGCAAATTTTTCCACCTGTTCACCATTGCTTAGATATTCATATAGACCGTAAAACTCCTCCTCTAAATACTCCATTAAATCCTCCTGTTGTTCCTGCTTTAGTGCTAATAATTCCTTTAACTGCTGGATTTTTTTCATATCAAATACCTCCAATTATTTTTGAGTACGCTCTGTTACCATACACACCACAATTCCAACCACCGTTCCTAATAAGAAATATGGCAATCTAATACCTCCTTCCATTCTATAAATCCCTTATTCTTGAAACCTTTTAAGCTCGCATTTTATCATCCATAAATCCTTTTTTAGCTATTGTATAAATAGTTAGTCCAAACATAACTCCTGCCTTAAACAAGCTAATCGGTGACATAGACTCACCTCCTTTACCGGAAATCAAACACGAAAAAAGAGACGAAAACTCTTATAGAGCAAACCTCTCTGACTTGTAAGCTTATTGATTGTTCTACCTTTCGACTGCCAGTTCTTCATACGAAGCTAATAGGCTTCACAAGTTCACCATCTTTCAAAAGACCGATTCCGATATCTTTCAAACCATGCTTATCCTGCAACAAGTACACAACGTTCGATGCACCGCCATCGTAGAAGAATACCCAGCATGTTAATTCTGATTTGTTCTCATCTGGAATAGTAGCCTTAACCTCTTGGTTGCTTATGTCATCCACTGAAAGAGTTCTAACATCCGCTTTCCAGTCCTTCCAAGCTAAATGTGGGTGATGCTCTTCCATGTAATTCCTGAAAATATTAATAATGCTCATAAGTAATTTGCTCCTTTTTATAGGTCGATTAAAATAGAAAAAGGGGGAGAGAACTCATCCGTAATAGATGAATCCTCTCCCCCTTTAAAGGTGAAGTGATTTGCAACTTCTTTATTGAGTTGTATTTGTATCGTATCAATCTTTCGGTCCTCACTGATGGTGATTTGTCGGATGAGCAGATGCATCAGTCTTTTCCTTTGCTCTCTAGTCAGTGACTCTTGATAGGCACTCTTGAAGTTCTGCATGACCTGTTTGACCATATTAAAGTTTATGAGCTGCGTACCACCTTGCCCCATCTGCAATTCAATTGGAGATAGTCTCTCTTCAAGTCGTTCCTTTTCTTCATTCAAGATGGATAGCCGCTGCACAAGGTCTGCTTTTTGAATCAAATCATCTTCGTACAGACCAAGGACCTTCTCTTTCTTTTGTTGATTGGATTCTAGTGCCTTTTTTAAGGTCTCGTATTCGTCTTGAAGGGGAGAAGAATCTCGTTCTTTCTTATTATTAATCCGTTCAACGATTTGCTCTATAAGCACGTCACTTGTGGCTATGTTTGATAGCTTCTCAAGTACATGAGGGTCTGCATAATCCGTTCTTACTCCATTCGAGCGACAAACCGCTGAACCTTTGTTCTTCCAAGCTCCACATACATAATACTCCAGAACCTTTCTTGTTCCGTCCTTGAGTGTATTCGTTGTCCTTCCAATTACCATTCCTGCCCCACATGCAGGACACTTCATGATACCAGTGAGAGGGAACTCCCCGTCATGTATTCGGTTAGGCTTGCCGCTTCTGCTCGCCATGATATTTTTTGCTTTTTCCCATGTTTCTTCTGATATGATGGCTTCGTGCTGCCCCTTTTCAATTACAGGGTGAGGATTGATATTGTTTCTTCTCTTCTCGTTCCAATCTCTCCGGACATTGTAGCGAATAAATCCTGCATAAAGGGGATTGCTTAAAATCGTTTTTACCCCGTTGATGGAGAAGTCTTTGTTCTTTTTTGTCCGGTGTCCTTCATTGTTGAGTTTGTTTGCGATGGATTTGTAGCCATTCCCCTCAACGTAAAGGTCAAATACCTTTCGGACCGTTTGCGCTTCTGTTGGATTAACAACAAGTGTTGAGAGTTTTCTCTTACGGTTCTCTCCTGGAACGCTAATGACATCATAACCAAGAACCTGACCACCATTCCACGACCCTTCTTTGGCTCTTGCCAACATCCCCATTTTTACGTTTTGAGCGATATTATCTCGTTCAAATTCAGCAATGACTGCTAACATACGGAACTGCATTTTTCCAGCAGGAGTTGCTGTTTCATAGTTTTCAGTATATGAGCGAAAAACAATATTTTTCCCTTCCAGTTCTTCAACAATATTAAGCAAATCTTTCGTCTTTCGAGAAAAGCGATTCACCTTCCAAACAAGCACTAATTCAAAGTCTTTACTATTGGCATCATGTAGTAGTTGTTGTAAAGCAGGTCGCCCTTTGATGTTCTTTCCGCTTTTCCCTCTGTCCACGTATTCTTTATGAACAACGTAACCTTCTCGCTCACACATTTCTCTTAGCACACGGACCTGTTCATCAATACTGTAGCCTTCTTCAGCCTGTTCCAACGTAGAGACTCGCGCATAGATAGCGGCTCTTTTCTGTGTTCCAGTTCGGCTGAATTGGTCAAGCTGGTCGTCCAGCTGTCTCGCATAGTTCGGCATCAAGTTCACCCCCTTTCTTGTTTTCATCTTCAATTAACCAACGTGCTACCAGTGACAGCGGAATCCCTTGCATGGCTGCTAACCTTAAATGTCTCGTATTGAGTAATTTGCACATGTACTCAAACACTCTCAATCCTTCTCCTGTGGAAGTGTCGAAAGGTTCCGTTACTGAACAAATTTCTACACCATATCTTGCTAGCTCTCTTTCTATTTGTTGAAGTTCTTCCCCATCAGGAGAAAGCGTAAATACATCCCAAACAAGGACTACTCCGAACAAGCCTTCAGCAGCATCCTCCAACATTCGCTTCAATACATCTCTTCTTTTTCCTTGAGATTCCGAGCTTGGTTCCCAGTAGACTCTACTGACTTGATATCCCGCCCGCTCACACTTTTCTTTTAAGACCTGGACGTCTCGATGAATTCTGTACCCCTCTGGTTTGGTCCACGATGTATTTCTTGTGTAAATTACTATTTTGTCTTGGTTCTGCTGTGCTGTTTCATCTCTACTTATCATTGGAATCTCCTCCTTTGGGGTGTTTTGTAAGGTACTCTGTGACCATTTCCGCCAAGATGTCTAACATATTTTGATATTCGTAGATTGAACTTTCTTTTTCGTTCATGGCAAGTTCTCCTCATCGATGTAATAATATATATTTCATTTCCTTGTTAGAAGGGGGGAGGGGTGGTTAGCTAAAACAAAACTTTTCATTGGGTTATTAGCTTTTGGTATTGAGCAGTTTTTTGCTTTTCACACACCCCCTACACCCCCTTAGAACTGAATAATATCGCCAGCTAGAGTAGGGAACCGGAAATCTTCCAATTCTATCAGTTTTATGCCGTCAAAGTAGACAGTTCCTTTAACTTTCTTCTTCACAATCGAGATATTTTCTCTGTCTAAAATCACTTTGAAATAGCGCCAAAATACTTGACGTGATTTCGTTCCTTTGTCGTCAATTCCCTGGACATTTAACCATTGACTATACATATTGTAGAAATCTGACTGTTTAGTTCGGAAACCAACCTCTTGGACCACATGAGAACGAAAAAATTCTCTCACTGGATTTTGCTCATCGTAGTAAGCACGTTCGGTTTCTTCAATTGCTTTACAGGCACTAAATTGATAGTTATTGCTTCTCAACCGCTTCAATCCTAATATCGCCCAATTAAGAATTCCAGGCAGTTCCTTAAGCAGTCCGTCTTTCAAATTTACGTCTCTTTCGTCTTTCTTAAAGGTTCTTGAAAAAGGCACGATAATAAGTTTTCGAAAATAGCCTTCTGTAACGTCTGATGAGTCAGGGAGGTTGTTGACTAGAAACACCAACCGGCAGTATGGGCGGTAACTAATCGCAGGACGATACTTAATGTTAATAGTGATGTTATCTCCACTAACAATCGCCTTAAAGTTTTCGGTTTTAAGTGCCTTTCCACCCATTTCGTTCTCGGCAGATATGTTAAGCGACTTACCAATCATACTTTCCATACCGAATTGGTCATTAAACTTGGATAGAGGTACGCTGCTGACGTTTTGGGGTCCAACTAATTCAGTGATAATTGAAGCCAAAACACTTTTACCATTGGCTCCACTCCCGTAATAATAAACCGCTTTTTCAGCCTTGGTGTCTCCCGTCAACCAATAACCAATCAGTTCCTGATGAACACCAATTAATTCTTCATCGTTAACTGTTATGTCATTCATGAAATCAAGAAACTTAGGAGCCTGAGCGTTTGAGTCATAATCAATGGGAATTTGAACTGTCGAAAGAAAGTCAGGAGAGTGTGCTTCCAACCTAAAGGTCGATAAATTCAACATACCGTTTCTTACGTTGATAAAGTCTCGCTTTGTATTCATTTCATCAACTGTTGGTGCTTCACGTTGAAGAGCCTTGGAAACCTCAGCTTCATAGTTACTCTTCCAACTGTCCCACCTGCCTTCATGCATAACAGTTCGGATAACTTTTCCCAAATTCACTTCGGGAAGTTCTTCAAAGAACCCATTCCTGTTGTAGAGGAATAACCTTCCATCCTTTGTCGAACGCACATGGCATCTTTTAAGGAAATGCCTTGCAAATGCATTGGGATTAAAGGCAAATTGGTTCTTTTTCTCATCATAGAGGAAGCCTCTTTCTTCTGCTTTTCCAACCTTTAAGACATGAACCATCTCTAAAATTAAAGCTTCTGGTACTAGTGATTCAGTAATCGTGTCAGCAGTTCTGTAAAGTTCAAGAGACTTTCCTTTCGGCATATCATGAACGTATTCCATTAATGCAGAAAAGAACTCACTTTCTTCACCAATTGCTGTCATGTTAACAGCTGTTTTCAACACTGAGAGCCTTTCTGGAATCTTTATTTCTTGGACCAACACTCTAAGTGTTTCAGAAGAATTTAATAACCTTACATTGCTTATTGGATATAATGTAAGAAATTTTTGCATTTCATATATTTTTTTTGTCATGTCTTTTTCTCCTTTTGGTTTAGAGAGAGAAGGTTATTCTTCTCTCGATTAATTGGTGTGATTTTCTATGCTCTTAACAACTAATCTTTCATATTCATCCCCAGCTTCGGTAATGTAAAGGTCAATTTCACATGTTCCTCTCAAGCCAACTAACTGTTGAACGGTAATCCTTTGCCCCTCGAATATCGACCTGAAGCTCATTAAGAACTTCATTAGAGGCGATTCAGGATTCGAAGAGATAGTGAAGGGAACTGTTATTTGTACCGGAACTTCTCCGCTTGATTGGGTTAGTGAAAAGGTAAATAAGTATTGGTCATAGCACCCAAACTTTCCTTGAATACCTTCTTTTGTTGCAACACTATTAATTTGGAAAAGGTATACCCCCTTTCCCACCTTCGCTTTTCTCGGCAATCTCACTTTACCGTCCAAAAAAGTGATTAGCCGTTCAAGAGGCGATTCACCTTCTATTAGATTAGAATGATTGGTATCCAAATTGTTAGTGTCATAAGGCAGTTCTTCTTGAGAATCTTCTATATTTTCCAGCTGCAGTTCTTGGGCTTCACTTTCCTGCTCCAATGCACTCACTCTTTCTTTTTCCTTCATTTCATTAAACTCCTTTTCTCCTTGAAGTACGGGTCGCCTAACCTTTTTCAATGCCATTTAATAAATCCTCCATTCAATTTTTAAATCAAACTATCAAGTTGGAATGTAAAAGTATTAGTATCTATGACAGAATCTAAGTACCATGCAACGATAATTACATTCTCTTTAATCTCATAACCCACTGGTTTTTTATCAAATTTCACTAAGTTATCAACAACAAGCTGAATCTTCCTCTTTCGCTCTTGTTCTTCCATATCCACAAACAGGGTTTTTTTGTAGCGATTAATTTCGGCAAACATCATCACGTTCTTTAAGGAAATAATATTTTGTAACACTTCATATTCCTTTTCAATTTTGAAATTTCTTTGTAATTCAATTCCAAAATCGTATAGGTCTATTAAATGCTCTTCTTTTTCGGATGCTTCACAAAACACTTCATTACTTCTTTTCGACTCATCTAATAATGTTAGATTTCCTTTATAGTTCTTTCGAATATGTTTTTCTAATGACATTCCGTTGCCCCCTAATCGTTTTGTCCTGCCACATGAATATATCGCATAAAATTCATGTTGTGAATATAAAAATACCTTTATATCAATGGTTAACTTTTTATATAAATTCATTTATAATATTATTATTCATGATTTTATTCATTATGTGATTCGTGTCATCATCTTTTCGAGTAAAAACAATTAGTCTACTATCGATTGAAGATTATTCAGTCAGTTTTAATTAGTTGGTAATGAAAAATTTATTTAAAGAACATTATTTTGGATTGTGTCTAAAATGTGAACTTTTTGGGAAGGGGTTAAATGTCATGGATTCAAATATTAAATCTATTAACAAACAAAGAAGTTCTGCTAAAAGCACCCGACAAAAATCTATCCGGCTTATATTAGAAAGGAATGATTTCTCTAGACATGAGGACATCGTGTTTGAACTAAAGAAACAAGGGATTGATACTAGTCAATCAACAGTGCAGAGGGATTTAAAAGAACTTGGCTTCAAAAAAAATAGCTATGGTTTTTTTGAACTTTCATACAAGGAACAAAAAAAATACAACCTAGATATCCTCTATGAATTGCTACATAGCAGTGATGCAGCAACATGTGGTCACGTCAAAACATTTTTTATTAAAACAGATAAAGGAAAAGCTCAGGAAATCTCCATGCTTATAGAGGAAGTGTTTAAAGGAATCGTCTTAAAGACAATAATTGACCTAGATAGCATTGTGCTTTTTGCAGACGGAGATGAAGTTTCAGACGAGTTCTTGGAGCTGTTCGATGGGGAATCACTAGATAGCAAAAGGAGGGTGTGATTCACCCTCTTTATTACTTCTCAATGTGGGTATTCGATTCTAAATAATCTACATACCACCAATCCTCGTATCCAAGTTCTCTTTGGTATATATCCCCTCTTTCAAAGCATACCTTTATCTCAATAACACCAGATTTGTCTTTCGCTAAAAAGTAGACAAAAGACAAATCAGCCATATCAAACGTAACTCCCTGGAATGAACGTTCTTCTAATTCATCAATTAGCTCGCTCCATTCACTAGAGCGCGCCTTATGTGTCATTCCCATTTCCCTCACCGCGCAATAAAATTTCTTCGTGAACTTTCTCTCCATTTTTTAGGCAAATTAAAAAGAGTGATTGGTTCGTATCAGCATCAGATGCTACACAAACCAACCACTCATGTTCTTTATTATCGTAAACGCAATAGTGAACCAATACCATTTCCGGGACAATCCTAAGCAGTTCTTCTGAAACTAAATTTTCATCAAGTTCTTCTTTGTACAAAAGAACCGACTCTTCTCCGACTTGTTCTTCATCAACATCGATGCCAAATTGCAACGACATGAAGATAGCGAAATGTTCGGCGTTATAGTTACACATTGACCTTCCTCCTTAGATATATCCTTTTTCTCTCAAGGATGTATACTTTCCCTCTCCAATAATAAGATGGTCCAACAGCTCAATACCCATCAGCTTACCTGCTTCAGCAAGACGTTTTGTAACATCAATGTCTTCTCTTGATGGAGTAGTTTCACCAGAAGGGTGATTATGAGCTACCATGATGCTAGCTGCAGATGACAAGATTGCTGATTTCATAACTTCGCGAGGACTAACAATGCTGGCATTTAAACTACCAATATGGCAGACATTTATGGATACAGGTTGGTTCTTGGTGTCTAAGGTTACCACAATGAAGTGCTCCCTGTCTTTATCTTCTAAGAATTCTTTTAGCAATTCATAAGCATCCTGTGGTGAGCGGATACTTCTTTTTTTATATAGCATGCTTGATTCTTTAACTAATTTGACGGATACAATATTAACTCTTTTTGCCGAAATCATAATTCTATTCGTCCTCCAAAGTTTTAAACTTATTTGCTTTTTTCATTCTTACTAAACTCCATTCATAAAGCATTGGTTGTTCATACATATCGAAGTAAATTGTAAGATAATAATTTTCCTGCAAATGAACACACGTTTTGATAATAGATGAACTAAATTCATAAGCAAAAATAGGTGTTTTCTCCTCCAAGATATTCATGTTTAGATGTTCCAAACTTGTTATTAACTCATTTGATTCAACGATTATACTTACACCAAATTTTTCTGGTGAATACTCCATGCCTAGCTCTTCAATTTCACTAATAGTATCTGTAAGGTCTTTTTTTATTAATTTAATTATTTCAGATTTAATGCTTTTGCAATCTTTTAATTCTCTAATGTCCTCTAAGTTTTTAATTATTATCATTGTATTAGCTCCTTTTTAGATATTAATAATTTCAGAATAATAATATATATTTACAAACTCATTAATTACGTTTAGACATTTGTAGTTGCATAAAATCAAAATAAGGATTATTATTAATTCAGACACTTGTAGTGAAAGGAAAGTGAATGAATTGCATAAAACAAATAAGCATTACTTCATTGAATTCGAGGAAAAATATCAATCTTTAATTATAATTGACAGTAAGTGGTATCAAGATGAACTGGGGATAACATCATTTTGTAGTTCCAGTAACTGCAAGGATAAAAAGGGAAATTTCACTGAAGAATGGTATAGGGCAAGATTTGTTTATATGATGGTTAAATCTGGACTCTATCCAAAAGAAAATATTTGTGTGGAGTTTTCTTTACCAAAAGGTAATGGAGGTAAGGCGATTCAACCAGATGTAGTTGTATTTAAGGAAAGTAGTTGGAATATCGACTTATCATCAGGGGATTATGAAGAATTACGAAAAAAAATTCTTGCTGTTTTTGAAGCAAAAGATAATTCAAAAAACGTGGAAAAGGCAATTGAAAAACAAATTGAGGTTGCTTTGGAAAGAAGGTTGACAACACCAGGTTTTGAAGACTGGGCTTATGGGGTTTACTTTGATAATTTAGATGATATAGTTATTCTAAAAAAAGAAGGTTTATCCGGATTAGAGCGTTTTGATGTAAAAAAGATGATTGCAGCATCTAAAAATATCGTCAGACTAAACGTTGCTTTACGTGATAATTTAGAGAGTTTACCCTCATTTAAAGACTTAGTAAAGAAGACTGAAAAAATAAAACGGAAATACGAGTTTAAATACTCTGATATGAGTCCTATCGGAGTAGACAGTTTCCAGACAATATTAGACCATGTTCAAAGAGTAAAAGACCAACTCCAAGTGCCTAGAACAAAAGATTTATTAGTAGAGGCACTCACATTAAAAGTTCATGATGAAAAATCCATAAAGGATACTAATGAATTCTCCCGCTTCTATATATCAGAAGATGAAATTCGACCAAATGGGAATGCAACACAAGAATTTAGAAGTAGAATAAATGCGTTAATTGAAGACGCCAAGCAATATTATAGCGCTTTAAGAGAAAGAGGCTATTTCCAATATAGAAATATTAATGGGGAATTTATTCCTTTTAACTCTGACGATGAAAAAATGATGATTGAAATGATAAAAGCTTTTCAAGGGAAAGGTATTCTTGAAGGAACGACTTCTGACTTTAATCAAACTATTTTTAATAACTTTGGAGATGAAGTAGAAAAGTCTGTTGCTGGTCAGTTTTTCACTCCTATTCCAGTAATTGGTGGTATTGTTCCTCTTATTAATCCTAAGCAAAAAGAAACAATTGTTGACCCTTGCTCTGGTATATGTGACTTCTTGGCTATGGCATGGAAACACTCAGGCTCTCAAGGAGAAGCCTTCAATTACTATGGTTTTGATATTTCACCTGTAGTATTAAAACTTGCTGAGTTGAATCTAGTAATTAATGGAGTAGGAACTGCAAATATTCATCAAAAGAACTCAATTTTTGAAAAGATGTGTAAAAACGGTTCATTTACTGATATTCAAAGCTTTAAACCAGAGAATTTTTATATTGATTCATGGAAGCATAAAGACGACCAAAACCTTAATGTAAAGCAATATAAAATTCTTATCACCAACCCGCCTTTTGGAAAAGGAAGAGACTTAAAAACAGGAAAAGATGGTATTTGGAGTTATGGTCTTACTAAAGAAAATCTGGAAATGTACGAAACATGGAGCCTACTTGGGGAGCCGAAATCAATAGATATGGGAATTATCTTCTTAGAGAATGCATATAAAATTCTTGAACCCGGTGGCAGGTTAGCAATTGTTCTCTCTAATTCTATCGCATCTATTGCCAGCTGGTCAAAAGTTAGAAAGTGGTTTCTTGATAAAATGCGCCTTGTTGGTATTGTGGATTTACCTCAAAATAGTTTCGGCGAAACTGGTGTTGCAACTACAGTATTAATTGCATATAAACCAAAAGAAAATGAAATGCATCTCTTAGAAAACGACTATGAGGTATTTATCAGAGAGATTAAATACACTGGATATGAAGTTAAAACCGTTCAAAGAAATGTGATTTTTGAACCAATTAAAGAATATGATAACATTACTTTCCAAGATACCGGAAAACTAAGAGAAGATTTTACTGAGATGTTGGAGTTATTTGAAGAATACATGAAGTCTCAGGAACAAGAAATAAAAGCAGCGTTTGGGAGAATATGATTTATGAATACTACTTACAAAGAAATCCCACTAACTATAAAAAAAAGTGAGATTGAAGCTGTATCATCTTTATCCGGAAAAGATTATTCTAAGTTCGTGGAATCCAAGGATTATATCTTACTAAAAGATATGGTTACACATCTTGTAGGCGATTCTCTTCTAAGTACAGATTTTTTACAAGAAGATGTATGTAATAAGTATCGTTTCATTAAAACCGGAAATTTATTTGAACACAGATTGTTAATTGATTATTCGTCGACTGAGTATTGTAAACCTGTAGGAACGAATTGCTTAGAAGATGAAGATATCCTAATTGCAAAAGATGGAAATGGTGCGGGGTTAGGAGAAATAAGTATTTATTTTAAAGACGAAAGTCATATTACAGATTACATCTGTGGAGAGATTTTGCGAATACGTGTTAAACCAGAATATGATAAATGGTTTTTGGTTGGTATCCTTAAAAGTAATTATTTTAAGGAATACCTAGATATCGTCACTCCTGGTGGGTCTACACTTAGACACTCAAAGTTGCTTGCCTTAGATTTCAAAGTGCCATATTCAGTAGAAAAAAAAGAAGAAATGAATTATATTTCATTGCTAGTGCAAAATTTACTTGATAAAGAAAAACAACTGCAGAATAAAAGAAAACAAATTGATAACTTAATTTCAAGTGAAATAAAAAACAACTGCAACCTGAAAAATCTTTCTGGTTATAAATTGCCTAAGAGTAGCAAAATTAAAGAGGAAGTAAGGGTTGATACGGGAATCTATAGTGAGGAATATTTTAATCTTGTACAAATGATAACTAATCATAACAATGGTCATTATTACTTGGATAGGTCTAGTGTTGGTCCTGGAAAAACACCGAAGGATTATAAGTATACTCTCGAAAAAAGAGATAACACTTATCTTTGGATTACTCCGAAGAATATTACCTCGCTCGAACTAAATTATGAAACATTTATCAATACCAAAGAAGCTACTAAGGTTAAAGAATTTGATATTATTCTTTCTGGAATACGATATTTGGGATATGGTTTTTTTGTGGATAAAGACACAACTGTTTATTCTAATCAAAATACTCTAGTAGTAAGCCACAGTGAAGACCCAAAAGAACAAATATTTCTCCTTGCTTTTTTCACCTCTACTGTTGGGAAAAAGCTTCAATATTCATGGAGGGTAGACGGGTTGGTACCAATAATTTATAGAGATGACTTTATAAAAATTCCTATTCCAAATTTTGAAGAAGGTAAGCGAAATGAAATTGTAAATCTCTACTATAACAATGAATTCTTATTGAACAATGATATTTCTGCTTCCAATTATTTAAGAGTAATGAAAAGTAGAAATAACAACATAGGGATATATCAGTTAAATAAGGAAATTCTATTTCTGAAAAAGAAAATTCAAGAAACTGTTGATGCATTTGTTCTTGGAAAAGAAATAAGTATTAAATGGCATAAATAAATAGTTATAACTCTTTATGGAAAACTTTATATCTAAATTTGGTCTGCCTTTTGCTAACCACCAAAATAACCTGCTGGTCAACGACCAGCAGGTTATTTTGGATAATCATCTAAAAAGCCATAAACAAACAACATTCCTTTAATAAAAGCTTTACTAAACAGAATGAGCCTATAAATTCTTAAAGAATTTCTTACAAGATAAAAAATAGAAACCTCATTTACTTATGATACGGTTCACCCTTCATAATCCTGAAGCTCCGGTAAATCTGCTCAACCAGTACGAGCTTCATGAGTTGGTGGGGGAGGGTCATTTTTCCGAAGCTTAGTTTTTCATCCGCGCGCCGCAGAACATCTTCATGGAGACCCAGAGAGCCGCCAATCACAAAGGCAACCTTGCTTGTACCGTATGTCATGAGGGATTCAAGGTCTTGGGACATTTCCTCTGAGGATTTCATTTTCCCGTCGATTGCGAGAGCTATTACATGCATACCATCATTGATTTTCGCAAGTATTCGCTCTCCTTCTTTTCTTTTAACGATTTCCATTTCGGCATCACTTAATTGTTCGGGTGCTTTTTCATCAGGGACTTCGACTAAATCGACTTTTGCGTAGCCACCTAGACGTTTTACATATTCTTCGATGCCCATCTTCAAATACTTCTCTTTTAACTTTCCGACCGAAATGATCGTGATATTCACAGATTTTCCACCTTTACATTCTTTTCATAATTTATTTCCCAACAATCAAATTGCAGGCAGAGGTTTCACATGAAACCACTCGAAACCCTACTGCATATAGGGTTTCATTTTTCAATTTAGTTAGAAAATTTAAATACAAACAATTTATCCACCTTAATATTTCATTTACAAACAACTTATCCACAAAAGTTATACACATATCCACAAACCCGTTCTATATATTGTGTAAAGTTATTTACTTGATACAATATATGTTGCATGCTCTTCACAGTAAGAACATTTTGTGGATAACTTTTCTTCATCCTTTAGTTTATCCATAATTGGAAACTCTTTCGTCTCTGCTACGAACATATCCAATGCGTGGTCTATATGGGTTTCACAGCTATATTGCTTCATTATTTAGTGCCTCCTTTTTTTCAGAAATTTTAACAAACTTATTCACAGTTTATCCTATGTTATCCACAATCCATTGTAACAAACAAAAAAAGAGTAGGAAAGAAAAGGCTTTTCTTCCACTACCCTTTGTGCATATTTTGATGAAAGTTATCCACAATTTTGATAAATTATCTACATTTTTAAACAGTTGTACCTTCAGTTAATGTTAAATGTAGCTCTACTAATTCTCCTTGGCGATAGACTTTAATGGTTAAAGTATCTCCAATATCCGTTTCGTTATATAGATATTGGCGTAGATCTATAGAATTTTCTACTTTTTGTCCACCCATTTCAACAATGACATCATATTGCTGAACGCCTGCATTTCCTGCAGCAGAACCTTCAACTACCTCAGAAACCACCACACCTGTTGTAACTTCCTCAGGTAATTTTAATGTTTGTTGCTGGTAGAATGCCGGTACATCTGTCAAATCCAATAAACCAATTCCCATCGTTGGGCGTTTGACTTCACCATTTTTTTCTAGCTCTTCAATAATTGGAATCACTGTATTAATAGGGATGGAGAAGCCTAAGCCTTCAATCGTATCTTGAGCGATTTTCATTGAGTTAATCCCTACTAGTTCACCAGCAATATTAATTAATGCTCCACCACTATTACCGGGGTTGATGGCTGCATCCGTTTGAAGTACTTCTGTTTCCCAGTCTTCGTTACCATCTGCATTTAAGTCCACCGGTACAGCTCGGTCTTTACCTGAAATAACGCCTGTTGTTACGGAACCATAGAAATCTAAACCAAGCGGATTCCCAATTGCTATAACACTTTCACCTTGTTTTAATACATCTGAATCCCCAAATTTTGCAACTGTTTTCACTTTTTCACTATTAATTGAAATGACGGCTAAATCTGTCCAGATATCACTGCCTACTAATTTTGCCTCTTCTTTAGTTCCATCTGCTAAAGTTACCTCCAGCTGTTTGGCACTTTCAACTACATGGTAGTTTGTAATAACATAGGCAAGATTATTTTCGACTTTATAAATAACACCTGAACCACTTCCTGCTTCGGCAGTCGTTGCTTGTTGGTTCCAGAAATCACTTACTTCTTGAATATTTGTGATTCCAACTACTGCATCTGATACTGATTCAACTGCTTTTGTAATGTCTGTTGTCACTTCTGTTGCCGTTTGAGTAATCGTTGGCTCAGAGCTGTTTTGTTTGCTTGTTGATTGACTTGGAAGTTGGTTCGTCATTGGTGGCACTAATAACCAAATTAATAATGCCCCAATTATGACCCCAGCTAGTCCACTTATAAAATATCCCGCTTTACTTCCGCCACTTTTTTTAGAGCGACGTTTATTGTCCTCTTCCTGCTCACTTCTTAAACGTTCTTGAAGAGGCGAGTAAGAACTAGTTGGTTCATGTTGATCGTCTTGCTTTTTATTTTCATCATCGTTATAGTAACTCATAATCTCAAGTCCTTTCTATCTCTGTTGTCATTATGATACAATCCGAACATTAAAATTACATGAAAATGAATTAAAACAAAAATAAAAATGTGGATATAGATAGAAAAATACCTCGACCAAAATTGGCCGAGGTATTGTCGCATCTTTGCAGATATCCCAGAAAATTTATACCTTCCAATCCACTAAGGAAAGGAAGGTATATGATTGCTTTTCTATATTAAACTGTTACGAGTAAAGTTGGTTCTTCTGCATCAGTATCGTGTATATGCACGTATTCACCCGCGATAATACCGCAGGACTGCAATGTCTGTGTCACACTCATCCGCGCTAGATCCTTCATATTATTATCTTTACTTAAGTGGGATAAATAAATTTGAGTTGGTTTTTCAAACACCACTTCACTCATTGCAACTGCAGCATCTTCATTGGAAACATGTCCAACATCACTTAAAATGCGGCGTTTAACCGACCAAGGGTAACGTCCCATTTGAAGCATTCCAATATCATGATTGCTTTCAAATACGAAGGAATCTGCACCACGGATAATTCCCTTCATACGATCGCTCACATAGCCTGTATCTGTAATTAGTACAAGCTTTCGGTCATTTTCATGGAAGACATAAAACATAGGATCGGCAGCATCATGTGAAACTGCAAAGGATTCAATATTTAATGATCCAAAGGATTGGACAGTTTCCATATTAAAAATAAAACGTTGATCAGATGAGATTTTGCCGATATGGCCATCCATTGCCTGCCAAGTTTTTTCATTCGCATAGATTGGGACATTATATTTTCGTGCCACTACACCGAGTCCTTTTATATGGTCACTATGTTCATGTGTTACTAAAATACCTGATAGCTTTTCCATATCACGATCAATTTTAGCAAACAGTTGCTCCATTTTTTTGCCCGTTAAGCCTGCATCGACTAGAAATGCATGTTCATCATTTTCAACATAAATTGCATTTCCAGTACTGCCACTTGCTAAAACGCTAAATCGCATACGATTACTCCCTACTTTTTTATTTCTGTATCTAAGTCCAGTCCTTTATCATCTGTAATAGCATCTTCTACCGCTTCCTTGACCTCTTCAACCATTGTTGCATCTAAAGTCAAATCAAGTATTCCACCTTGAACAGCGTTAACAAAGTATTCTTCCCTTACTTCATTTTCTGTTTTCACTTGAATTTCCCATGTTGGAACAAATACTTGTGTCTGCGTAAATTGCACCAATGTTGTATAACCTAGATTCACCTTTGTAATCGAAGAATTTGGTGCTAAAAGCCCTTTATTATAAAGAGTTTGGATTGCCTTCAAGGGGGATGTTAAAACTTTCTCTTCCTCGTAAGCTTCGATATCCTCTAACAGCGTTTGCTCATATTCTACAATTTCGTTCTTATCATTCCAGTGAACTGTAACGAGGCCATTAAGAATATAATAGAGTGTCCTTGTATTGACAGTTTGGAAGAAAGTAGCTGATCTACTTTCTTTGTCAATTTCCCATAGTGTATAAGTTGCACCCTCATAAACATTTAGTTTTAAAAAATCATTATACGAGGTGGCATCATCAATATTTTTTATTTCTACTGGTCTTTTTAAAGTGACGACTAATTTATTTTTATCAATAAAAATATTTTGGGCATTTTCAATTTTAAGATCTTCTTCCTCAAAATTCTTAACTTTCCCTGAAATATAAGCTGCTTTTTCAACATTTGCTGGTAAGACACCATACGTAATATTATCATTTTTTAGCCTTGCTTCAATATTTTGTTCGCCGATCGATTCTTTTTCTGCTTGCTGTGCTTCAGTATGGCGGTTTAAATACAATGAGTACAAAAAGACATCTAAAATTAGGAATACCACGATGAATATAGACTTCGATTTACTCCAATCCATACTGAGTACCTCCAACTAGTTCTGTCGACAAACGCGACCCACTGCCATCTCGAATGATAAACCAACCAGGCTCAAGCGTATATACATTAGATTTAATAGGATCCGGTGTTAACTGATAACCCAAAATTAAATCATCGATATTCTGTAAAGATTTTAGTGTTTGCGCTATCTCTACCCCAGACGGTAATTGGCGAGTGGAAGATTCAGAAACCCCGAACGAATAATAGGGTCTTTTATATTCAAAAACCTGATTTCCTCCCCAAGTAACCACTATTCGAGTAGAAGTTGTACTGCTGTATACCGGAAGATCTTGCAGATATAACTGATATTCTATAATGTGGCTAGGTACGTTACTGTCGCTATATCTATAATCCCCAGTTAAACTACCATGTTCGTTTATAAAATCAAAACTATCCTGAATGAGCTCCGATTGTTTAATTTCAATAATACTCTCTTCGGCTGGATAGACATAGTTAATGGTTTTGGTCCCCGAATCAGAGGTCATCATAGCCATTCCATCCGTATAGGTGTTGCCATCGCTATTCTTTTGAACAATATTGGCATCATTAAACAAGATATCTTTAAAGGTCTCTGGAGAAATCTCATCAATATAGTACGTGTATTGTACTAAATTAACAGGATTCGTTGGGACATATAAAGATAGATTATTAGGTCTTTCAATTTCTTCATATGGAACGGATTTTTGAATTGCTTTCACAAAAGTTGATTCAAATTGTTGTTCGTCAAAAGCGACAACTGTTGAATACAGTGTTTGTTTTTCTTTACTGATAAACGAAATTTCCAAAGTATTTGTTTGCTCTAAATTGCTCCAATCAATTAAAAGATGACTAAATGCTATTTCAGGCAACTCACTTTGATTAAATTTCAAAACAGAACGGAACATATTGATAGGTACTTCAGCCGGAAAGAAAAGTGTCATTTGATTTTCCGAATGAACCATATTGTTTATCTTTTCTTCGGACAAATTGCCTTGCAAATATCTTAGTTCCATCGCATCCATATCCTCAAGAGCATTCATCACTCGATCAATAGCAGCTGAAGATGTTGTTCCTAAAAAGCTTCCATTCTGGTGTGATAGAATACGATAAGGGATAAGCACGTCCTGAATTTCCTTTTTGGCTCCAACTGTAATTTGTTCAACCTGTGAATCTTCGATATTTTGATAATCAGGGGTATAATTCCATATGGAAAACGTAAGGATAAGGCTTAAAAAGACAAGGAGAAACAAGACAAATGATTTAATTTGTTCGACATGTTTCACTCCCAATCACCCGCCTCATCTAATTCAAATGGCATTGTGAAGAATATCGTTGTTCCTACGCCTTCCTCACTTTCTGCCCAAATTTTCCCTCCGTGTGCTTCAATCATTTCTTTAGCAATCGCCAGTCCTAATCCTGTTCCGCCCATTGCACGGGATCTAGCTCTATCTACTCGATAGAAACGATCGAAAATTTTCGTTACATTTTCTTTTGGAATTCCCATACCATCATCAGAAACCATGACTTTTAACATATTTTCCTGTACAGTAAAGCCAAATCTGATATTTCCACCATCCGGGGAATATTTCAATGCGTTTGAAATAATATTATCGATGACTTGAGTCAATTTATCTGTATCCACTTCTACAAAATACGAAGTATCAGGAATATAACGTGTGAACTTTACATTTTGGGATTTTGACATTTCAAAACGATCAATAATTCGATTGAAGAATTTATTAAACTCAACGAATTCTTTATTTAACTTATAATCTCGACTATCCATTTTTGATAGATTCAATAAATCATTGACGAGTCGAATCATGCGTTCTGTTTCGGTTTGAGTAACATTTAAGAAAGTTGGCGCAATATTTTCATCTCTCCATGCACCATCTGCAAGAGCTTCTAAATAGCTTCTCATTGTTGTTAATGGCGTACGTAATTCGTGGGATACATTTGCCACAAATTCTCGTCTCTCCATTTCAATCTTCTCTTGCTCGGTAATATCATGGATAACGGTTATTAATCCGTTAACAAAACCTGTTTCCTTTTGAATAACAGAAAAGTTCGCTCTCAATATAAACGGCTTATCCTGAGTACTGTAATCCAGATTTATCGATTCCTTCATATGAATTAAATCCTCGAAGCTATATTCATGATCTAATTCTAAAACAGAAGCAATCGGACGACCTAAAGTTGTTTCACGTGTAACGTCTAAAAAAGTCAAAGCAGGATCATTGATAAGTATGACTTTCCCTTTACGATCCGTTGCAATTACACCATCTGTCATATTACTTAAAACCGAAGCAAGTTTTCTTCTTTCAGCTTCCGTAGTAGACTGGGCCTCTTGCAGTCGATTTGTTAGATGATTAAAGGCAAGTGCAAGCTGACCAATTTCATCGTCCCCATATACACGAACCTTTCTCGAGTAATTTCCTCTGGACATTGCCTGTGCCTGTCTACGCATATCTAAAATGGGCTTGGTAATTGTTTTAGCAAATAAAATGCCGAGAACTATGGTAATGGCAAGAGACATCGCGGTACCAATAGCAAAAATCTGGTTAATATCCTTCATCTGCTCAAAAACACTTTCAATATCTGCCTTGATATAGATGGCGCCAATTACTTCACTATTAGGGCCAACATTATCCATAATCGGTGCAGCAAGAACCCATACCCTAT
>DAMDNS010000002.1:0-28372 GCA_032083605.1 Ureibacillus sp. | reverse complement strand
ATAAATCTTATTTGCCAGGGTTCCATCCTCAGTTTTATAAATCATATTTTGCGATTCATCTAGAGCTAAATCATATAAACCAGCAATAGTATGAGTAATTCCTTTAAATGCTGTGTGAGTCGTTACATCATCAACGCGTTCTCCATTTATAAAAATTTCTCTATCGTCTTTCAAAGCCTGTAAATACTCTTGACTTGTTCTAACCATATTTAATTCCTCCCCATGTGTTGAAAAAATAGATGTTTTTGAAAATAGAAACAACCTATCAGCGAATCAACTACTCCCCTTTGAAGTATTCTGTATTCTGTATTGTGTATACATTGATTCTCTGAACCATTCAAAACTTTAATAATGGAACAATACCTACATGTAATCTTTTACATCAATGAAAAAAATATTGAATCTCACTTACTTATTATACAATTATTAAGTTACAAACTACCCCCAAATTATGTTATAACTCGTATAGAAAACAAAGTCGAAGCACAGATAAAACTTTATCAAGACTAAAGATTTCTTATAGGAAACCATTAATATATTGTTTAATTAGCTTCTATACTAAAGATAGTGGTAAACTTCCTTAACACCTCCCTTCAAAGCATTATTCGTATCAGGAATTATCAATAACCATTAATGTTTCTTTAGTCTTTTCTAAATGATTGAGAATCATCTTTGATGCCAATTCAGGATTTTTTTTCTCTATAGCTTGGATAATCTCCTGATGTTCAATTAAAACACTTTTCATTCTCCCAGGCTTCCTAACTGCTCTTAACCCCATAAGCTGAGTAAGGTTGTGAAGATTGGTCAAAATTTGTTCCATTATAGAGAATTTAGCCAGCTTTGTAAGAGAAAGATGGAATTCATGGTCTAACTCAATAAACCGAATCGCATCATCATTTTGCAGAGCTTCTTCTTGTTTTTTCAAAATTAGCTTTAAAGACCTTAATTGATCAGATGATGAAATTATTTTTATCAGCTTCTTTACTGCCTCAACCTCAATAGCACTTCTTAGTAAAAAGATTTCTTTCTGTTCTTCATCTGTCAGTTTTTTTACAGTTATCCCCTTCCTTGGAATCGAGACAAGTAAGCCTTCCTTTACCAGGTCTTGAATAGCTGCTCTCACTGGAGTTCTTGAAGTATTTAAACTTTCTGCTAATTGAACTTCCGTAAAGATTTCATCGCTAGTTATCCCACCGAATAAAATCGCTTTCTTAATTTGCTTATAAACTTTGTCTTGCGTTGTTTTTTCTTTTTCAATTGGCTTTAAATGAGCCCCTTCCATAATAATCAATCCCTTTTATTAAGTCTTTACATGTTAGTAATTATAATTTGAATTTATATCAACGATTTAAACTTCTTGTTCTATGTATACATAATACAAAAAACATATTCTGTAAGTCAATGCGTTTTTTGTTTTTTCTGAAATTTTAGAACATGACGAAATTTCTTTTATCATGTAGGTCATTCACTGTATTGTAATTGAAGTATTTAAAAAACATGTCAGAAATTATAATCTGACATGTTTTTTCTTTAAATCAGTTTAACCGATTTTCTAATCTTCAAGTTTTAACCCTTTTAGTAAATCCGCAAAAGCATTGTTAATCGGTTCGGCTTCTTTTTCTTGCTGCTTCATGTATTTTTGGACACTTCGCTTATCTACTTTGCCTCCGCCTTCTTTTTTGCGTCGTGCTTCAAAGGCTGATAGCTTTTCACGATAACCACATTTACAAACGAAGATTTGACCTTCCCCTTCACCGCGCAGCTCCAGCTTTTTCTTGCATTGAGGGCACCTTGCATTGGTTACGCGAGAGACATTTTTGCGGTGGCCACATTCACGATCCTGGCAAACAAGCATTTTTCCTTTTTTCCCATTTACCTCTAGCATCGGCTTCCCGCAATCCGGACAGGACTTCGTTGAAATATTGTCATGTTTATATTTCTTGTCGCTGCCTTTGATTTCCGAAACGATTTCTTTTGTGTGTTCTTTCATCTCATTGATAAAGACATCTTTATTCAGCTTTCCTTTGGCGATCAGTTCAAGCTTTTGCTCCCATTCTGCTGTTGTAGCAGGGGAACGCAATTCTTCCGGTACCAAATCAAGCAGCTGACGCCCTTTGGAGGTAATATAAATTTCTTTGCCACCACGTTTTTCGATTAGGAATGTGTTGAACAGCTTCTCGATAATATCCGCGCGCGTAGCGACTGTTCCCAGTCCGCCTGTAGATTTTAATGTATCGGCAAGCTTCTTATCACCCGTATCTAAGTACTTCGTTGGGTTTTCCATCGCAGATAGCAAGGTTGCCTCCGTAAAACGTGCAGGTGGTTTTGTCTGCCCAGATGTCTCTGCAATCAGCTTCGTTTTTAAAACGTCCCCTTTTTCGATACGAGGGAGAAGCTGCTCTTTTACATCTTCAGTACCATCTTCTTCATCAAAACGATTTTCATATACTTCCTTCCAGCCGGCTTGAAGCACTGTTTTCCCTCTAGCAATGAATTTTTCACCGGCAATTTCAGCCTGTACCGTCAATTGCTCGTATTCATGAGCCGGGAATAGTACAGCTAGGAAACGTTTCACAACTAGGTCATATATCTTGCGTTCCTTGTCTGAGAATGCCGAAAAATTCACATAGCCTTCTGTTGGAATAATCGCATGGTGATCACTTACTTTACTATCATCCACAAACGCTTTAGATGGTTTAATCGGTTTTGTTAATACCTTGTTAGTCAATGAACGATATTCACCCACCCCACAAGCTTTTAGCCGCTCGGGCAATGTGCTTACAATATCAGAAGATATAAATCTTGAATCCGTACGAGGATACGTTAACACCTTATGCTGCTCATACAGCTTTTGCATTATGTTTAGCGTTTCCTTCGCCGAATAGCCAAAGAATTTATTGGCATCACGCTGTAATTCGGTTAAGTCATATAGAGCCGGGGCAAAGGATTTCTTTGCTTTTCTGTCAATTGAAGCAACCTTTGCATCCTGGTGACCGAGAGATTTTACGATAGAGTCAATTTTCTCTTTGTTAAAGCTGCGGCTATTGCCATTTGCATCCTGCCACGTCAGTTTAACCGAATCTGTTTGGGCTTCGATTCCGTAATAGGTTTGTGGTTTGAAGTTCTTGATTTCATCTTCGCGTGCCGCAATCATTGCCAAAGTAGGCGTTTGAACGCGTCCGCAGTTGAGCTGGGCATTAAAGCGTGTTGTTAAAGCTCGAGTCGCATTCAATCCGATATACCAGTCTGCTTCCGAACGAGCTACGGCAGCATGATAAAGATTTTCATATTGCTTTCCTGGCTTTAGGTTTTGGAAGCCGTCCTTGATCGCCTTATCCGTAACAGAGGAAATCCATAAACGCTTGATTGGCTTCTTCACCTTCGCTTTATCAATAATCCAGCGGGCAACTAGTTCACCCTCACGACCAGCATCCGTCGCGATGATGATTTCATTCACATCTGCACGGTTCAGCTGTGACTTCACTGCATTAAATTGCTTTCCAGATTGTTTAATAACCGTTAGCTTGAGACGCTCAGGCAGCATCGGCAGGTCTTCTAAACTCCACGATTTATATTTCACATCATAGCTTTCCGGGTCAGCTAAAGTGACCAAGTGCCCCAAAGCCCAAGTCACGATATATTGCGATCCCTCCAAAAAGCCATTTCCTTTTTTCTCGCACTTCAAGACACGTGCAATATCACGTGCCACTGATGGTTTTTCAGCTAATACTAAGCTTTTTGCCATTACTTAAAACATCCTTTCCATAAATCCCTTTGTTAAATATAGCATAAGCTTGAAGGTTCGGCATTTGATTGGGATGAGGAGAGTTAGTTTGAGAGGGGCGTCTCCAATTTAAAAACCCGAAATCCTTATATGGGATTTCGGGCTTCATATTAATTACTTTATATATTCATTACTCACAAGAATTCCTTCTACAGCCTCTGTTGGGATGACAAATTCTACAGTTCCCATGTAGCCAGGGGCAACGTCAAATTCATTGAACGCGATGACTAGTTTGTTATCCGCGTTAATGTAGAAATTTTGATTATCAGAGATTGTTTTGAAGCCATCTGATACAGGTGCGTCAGGTCCATCGATGAAATACATTTTTGAAGGATCATCCTTCATCTGTTGCTCCATTTGCTCCCTTATATCGGCACTGATTACTTCCACATAGCTATTGTCTTTAAACAAGCTTGGTAAAGTGATTAACACTTCGTTTTGTTTATCAATCGTATCGTATTGAATAGTTGTCATCGAGGAACCAGCAGTTTCTTCAACGAAACGACCAACTGACAATAATTGCTCTGTATCTGTTTTTACCTCGAAGCCGCTCGTCACACTTAAGTGGCCGTCTTCACCGAATGCTTGCTGCTGCTCCATTTCAGCCATAAATTTTTCGTACTGCTGCTTTCCTTCTTCTAAATATTTTGCGTTCAGCATGTTTTCCAATGATTTATTTTCAAGATCCTGGATTGCTGGAATTTCAATATCCGCCTGGTAATTTCCTTCATCCACAGTGTATTCCTTGATCGTTAGCACGTCCACAACACTACCGATTACCGGTACGTTTTCTAAGGATTTTGCAAAAGCGGGACTTAGGTTAACGCTTGTTGCGAAGATAACTGCAGCTGCTGCAGCGCCGGCCACCCATTTCGTTGTCGTTCTTTTAGACTTGCGCGGTTTTTGCAGTGCATTCATCACTACTTGATCTAGCTCCGAAGGAATCGGAATGTCCTTATATTGTTCTACTAATTTATCCATTTTATCTTTACCCATTATGATTTGCCCCCTCTAAATTCAAGTCATCCATTTGAATGCGCAGAAGTTTTAAAGCTTTATAGATCCTTGATTTGATGGTGTTAATATTTAGATCCAGTATTTCAGCTACTTCCTCTATCTTTAAATCTTCAAAATATCTAAGTACTATGACACTTCGATAATCCGGCGATAATTTGTTTAACGCTCGGTGCAGGTCAATATCCTCGTACTGATCACTGACACCCCTTGAGTGCAGTTGAATCGTTGTATCATCTACGACCGTTAATTTATTTCTTTTTCTCAAAAAATCCAATGAGGTATGAACAATAATTTTGTAAAACCAACTCTTGATGGCTTTTTCATCTTTTAATGTATTTGAAAGCATTGCCTTTTGAATTGAATCTTGAACGATATCAAGTGCATCCTCTTCGTTTTGAACATAGCTATAGGCTAGCCGATAAAAATTCCCCTTGTTTTCCATCACATACTCTACAATTTTTTGTTCCCACGCAGGCTCCCTTTTTAACACCAAACAACTCTCCTTAGTTCTCTCGTAATAACGCGTTATTCATAATATAGACGCATAGGGGATATAAAAAAGTTGAAGGAGCTTTTGAATTTCAAAAAATAAATGGCTGCCCTAAAGCCTCGAATCGACTTTGAACAGCCATACCCTTTCATTCTATTAACTATTTGCACCTCAATCACATCATTGCGTCAATATCTCCAAATACTGAATCACGGGTTTAATTAAATCTGTCGCTGTTTTCCCGACTTTTCGATGGTCTTCCACAATGGAAACGGCTAAATAGCTCCCATCATTGGCATCAAAAACAGAGATTAAGCTATTTTCAACCCCGCGCTCCCCTTGTGCTTTCTTTAACTCGGCAGTCCCAGTCTTCGCAGCAATATTGCCCACCCCATTTAAGTCATGAGCTGTCCCCTCTTTAGCAGTGACTACTTCTACTAGCATCGGCTTAATCGTATCAATTGTTTCCTTCGCGAAAACCTCTTTAGTTTTCACTTCTGCATCAACAATTAATCGCGGATAAGTTAATACACCGTCATTCGCCAATAATGAAAAATTCGTAGCCATTTGAATTGGCGACATTAATAGCTGGCCTTGTCCATAAGCAGTATCTGCCAATAAAATCTCCGAACCAAATGTGTCATCATTGGAAATTTGAGCGGGCTCCATCGTTAACGGCAACCCATAGGACTCGCCAAAAGTTAGCTTATTCAATCCTTCGCGGAAGGTCTCTTCCCCCATCTCCAAAGCTTCCTGAGCAAAATAAATATTATCGGACTTTACTAGAGCCGTCCTTAAATTAACATTGTCCGTTACTGATACACGAGAAATTTTGTAGTTCCCCCAGGATTCATCCTTTTGCCATTGCAGTCCCGAGATTTGATGTGTTTCATCTACCGTTGTCACACCTGACTCAAGCCCAATCGCTGCAGTTATTGGCTTAAAAGTGGAGCCTGGCGCATAACGAGTCGTCAATCGGCTTATGAAAGGCTTGTCTTCATTATTACTATAGGCATCGTATTGGGTCTGTGAAATCCCAACAACAAATTGGTTTGGATTGTACGAAGGCTTACTTACCAAGGCAAGTAAATCACCTGTTTTTGGCTCCATGACAACGGTTGACCCTGCCGCATTTTCAAGTGAGTCAAATGCTGTTTGCTGTAAATTTGCGTCTATGGTTACTTCTATTGTTTCGCCATCCTGCTTTTCAATCTTTTGAATAGTCGCTCGTTTATCGCCATTTGCCGTTTCAATGTAGATTTCTCCACCATTATTGCCTCGCAATTCCTTTTCAAATGCGAGCTCGAGCCCTGTTCGACCAATCACATCACCGGCTTGCAGGGTCGGATCCTTTTCAATATCCTCAGCCGTGACTTCTCCTACATATCCAGTTAGATGAGCGGCCGCTTCTCTTAATGGATATGCTCGTGTTGCAACTTGTTGATATTGAACGGCTTCAATCACAGGTGTTTCCGCGCCATAAGGCAAGGTTTTTAATGGCACAAAATGTTCTTCCTGCACCCAGCTTTGGCCTAGCTGACCTTCGATAAATTCAACCGTTATCCCTAGCTTCTCTGCCACGTTAGCAATTTTGTTTGTTCTTGCTTCCCCTTCGCCCAACACTTTCGGCACCACTCCTGCTTGGTAAGTGGTTGTATTTAGAGCTAGCGGAGAACCTTTTCGATCCACGATTTCCCCTCTACTTGCTTCATCCACTGTATAGCGAATTTTATCGTCCGACAGCATTCCAGGAAAGATTAGCTCTGCTGTCCAATTCACTTTATACGCATCGTCACTTTCAACAAGCTTTGTTTTATAGTGTATTTTTGTAATGGTACCTAAAACCGTATCAAATGTAGCAATGTATTCTAAAGTATCATTTTCGTCTATTTCATAATCGATTTTCATGTTCGAGACGCCAATGCCGCCAAAAATTGCATTGTATTTTTCGACGATGGATTCCTTTGTATAGCCTGCCTTTTCCAGGGATTCACTGGTTACAAGTTCAGGTATATTATCAAAGGCTTGCTCTTTTATAGCTGTCACCCAGGCAGACGCAGCCGCCTCTTTTCTTTCCTGTATTTTTGCTTCATTCCATTGTTGATAGCCGAATACAGAACCAGCGGCAATCAATAAAACCGCAACAGCTCCAATTATAAAGACCCATTTTTTCTTCATGGAAACCTCCTCTATTTGCGTCTAATTTATGTAATGAAAAGATAAATTCAGTTTAGCATACTGCCTAATATTTACAAAAAATAAAAAGAATTGAGCTTCTATTAGATTGACTCAATTCTCATTAATTAATAACTGCTCTATTCAAATAAAATCCAGTGTCTAAACCAGCCTAACCTTTTGACCTAGAATTTATTGCGCCTTTAACCCAACACCTTCAATTTTCACCTTTACATTTACCTCAACTGTTATATCTTTATAAATTTCTCTCCACTTTTCTGCAGTTTTTACTTCTTGATCCCAATAGTCCCGTAATTTCGCACGCACATACTCACCAAGACCTAATATATCGGATTCTTTTTCCTGAGTTTCTTCAATCAGCTTTTCAAACTCTGGTTTGAACGCTTTTTCTGCAGTTTCCTCAATATTTTTTATGGTAGAATTTGTATTTAAATTTATGCCGTTATCATTCTTTCCTGTAATATTGCCCTTTATCACTACATCCACATCAAAATGAGGTTTTCCATTTTGTAATGTGACGGTATAATCACTCTTTCGCTTCGTAGACTGAAACTGCACCATTTGTTCATCCGATAGTTTCACTATGGCCGTCGAACCACCTGGATTATGCTCGATTAACCCGTTAAGAAAAGCAATTTGGTAAGCTTTTGTGTGGCCAACCAGTTTATTCTCACGAAAATAACCTACACCACTTACTTGAATATTTTCTTTCGTCTTGACGGTGATATAGGGTAAGTAGCCATCTTGTCCATCATTCTCTAGTGCAATCCAAAACTTTCCAACGCGCGATTTTGGAAGTTTCCCCATTTTAATGGAGTTATCCAGCATATTCGAAAGATAAAGTGCAGGAATTCTTTCTAGCTTGGGGGCAACTTCTAGGGTTTCATCAGCCCTATTTCCATTTACCAACAACCAAGCATCTCTTCTAACTTCGGAATTCCTCTTCATAAAATCAATAATTTCATCAATTCCTCTTTCAGCAACCTCATCGGAGATAATAAATATTTTTAAATGTCCTAGAAAAATCGTTGAGGAAAGCTGCTGTTGCAGATTATTAACAGCTTCGGAAAGGGTATGTCCGACAGCCTTCACTACCCAAACGGTATCTTGTGGGCCTCCTGGTGATCCTCCTTGAGAAGGACCAAGAGGAATTTGTCCAGGAACCGCAAGCTGTGCAGTAACTTCAATCATCCCGATACCGGATGTAGGAAGCTTTGCATCTTCCGGATGATTTATAGGGTCTTCCTTCCTGTCTTCCGCTATATCTACTGCAAGGCCGAGAACTGTTGATCTTTCCTCTACCTCCATTCGATCCCAGCAGCCTGATAATAGCACTGAACTTATGAGCAATAAGAACAAAGGTTTATAGTGTCTCATTTGCCGTACTCCCCTTTTTCTTTCTTATTAATGCTACGATGAGGAGAAGTATTGGATAAATCATAGTGATACCCAGCCCATACAACCCTATTGTTCTGATTAAATTATATAGTTGGATAATATTTTTGGGATAGAGTGCAACCATGAAAACAATGGGCAGCATGAGATAGGATAAGACACGATGACTCCTTAAATGAAAAAGCTGGCTTCCATTATAAATAACAATTAAATAGCCAGATAATATCGTCGTAAAAGCAGATAGAATCCATATGATCAAGAAAAGGATATCTAACCTTTCTAAAAGTTCAAAAGGCAGCTGAATCATACGAGTTAACACATATACCGGCCATATCGGATTTTTTGTTTCATTGGCCCCAAAAACACCTAATACTGCAAAAACAACCAATATCAAAAGTGTTGAAGAGACAAGTATCCCTAATATGCTTCCCCTGATTGCATGCTTTGTGTTTTGAGTATGGGGGATTAATACTGTTAAAACAAACATTCCTATATGAGAAAATGGCAGGGCCGCAATAATAATACTGCCTTTCATAAAATCAAAAACACTCGTTTGATTACCTATGAAAGGACGTATTAGTCTCATGTCGATATCAGGAATAGTTAATAGAACTAACAATAATATCGGTAAAGCGATAAATGGAAAATATAAAAATTGAATATAGGATATCGTCGTAATATCATTTCTTGTTGTAATCGCTACGATTATCAGCATAGCCCCAACTAATACAGCCATAGGGGTATCCGGAAAAAGAAACGAACTTAGTATAAAAGCAAACTCCCGAGTGATTAACCCTACTATCAATATAAAAAATAAAAAGATGAAAAATCCAAATAGATAAGATAGCGGCCTCCCTATAATCGTTTTACTCGATTGAATAAGTGATACATTTGGAAAGCGGACACCTAAAGTCGCTATAATCACCATACTTATAAACACAAGAAGAAGTCCTAAAATAGTAACCAATACCGCACCGGTATTGACCATTTCAGCTGCAATACGCGGTAGAGCAAGGATGGCAACTCCCACCATACTATTGGTAATCATCATCATCGTCTGAGTTGCCGTAATTTGTCGAGGTTCTCTCATTCATTCTTCGCCCCGCTCTCACCGTTTTGATTTTCGGGACCTAATGGATTGGATGTCGGAATCTCTTTTGGATTCTTGATTCTTTTTTTGTTCGATACATAAAGTTCTTCTGGGCGATCTATCAACCAACGCAAAGGAGCTCTTATAAACGCATCCCTCATGCCCCCAAAATTCATAGGACTAATCGGGCTAAAATATGGCACGCCAAAGGAACGCAATGAAACCAAATGATTTACGATTAAAATAAGACCAAGTATCAACCCATAGATCCCCAATATCCCTGTTAAAAATAATAGAGGGAATCTCATCATTCGAAACCCGGTGGCCATACTATATGCTGGGGTTGAGAAGGAACCAATTGTTGTGATAGCAATCACTACTACTGTAATAGGACTAACAAATCCCGCCATTACTGCAGCCTGCCCCACCACTAAAACCCCTACTATCGATAAGGCACCACCAACTTGCTTCGGCATTCGAACTGTAGCTTCCCTCAATATTTCCATCGCTGCTTCCATAACAAAAACTTCTATTACAGCAGGAAACGGGACACCTGCTCGTCCACTTGTAATTGCTACTGAAAAAGCAGTAGGAATCAGTTCCGGGTGAAAAGAAATAACCGCTACATAAGCAGACGGTGTTATTAACGAAAAAATAATCGATACAAGGCGCGTAAATCGTATGACGGACATCATATTCGTCCGTTCGTTATAATCCTCCGACGATTGGTAGAACATGATAAAGGTTGCCGGAACGATTAAAGCAAATGGGGAGCCATCCACCATCAACACGACTCTGCCTTCAAGCAAATTACCTGCCGCAACATCTGGCCTTTCGGTATTTTTCACCTGTGGAAATGGGGATCTGGGATTATCCTGTATAAATTGCTCGATATAGCCTGCATCCAGAATCCGATCAATCTCAATTCTGGACAGTCTTTCTTCTACATCCTTTATAAGCGAAGGATTGGCAATTCCATCGATATAAAAAAGGCAAACACTGGATTTCGTAAGCGAACCGATTTCAACTGGCTTTACTTTAAAATCGGTAATCGGAATCCTCTCTCTAAGCAGGGCAATATTCGTTTGCAAGGACTCAATAAAACCATCCCTTGGACCTCGAATGACTTGTTCCGTATCCGGCTGCGATATACTGCGTTTATCCACCTTTTTTGTATTGATGATTATAGCGCTATTGATGCCCTCTATTAGTAAAATCGTCTTTCCTTTCAAAAGGTCTGTCACGACTGTCTGCATCTCATTGTTCATTTGCACTTCTGCATGATAAAGGCATTTTTTGATGATTAACTCACTAATATTTTCAATTTGCCGGTCTTTCGTGGCGAAATTACTTGCTATATCCAATAATGGTTGAATCACGTCTTTACTGATGCTTTCTTTGTCTACCAAACTGCATAGATAAAATAGGGTCGCAGGAATCTCGCCAAATACCTCTATTTTCCTGAATCTAAAATCGTGCTCATTTTTAAACTGTTCTTGGAAATGCTCAACTGCATCCGTATATGAAAAACTTTTCGGGTAATCGTTATGATTTTGTTCAAGCTTTTGCACTTCACTATTTTCTTTAGATTTCCTTTTCCTCGAAAATGCGTGCCAAAAATTCATTTGATTTCTCCTTAAAAAGTGAAACGTAGGAATGGCTACTTCTGCTTAAATCCATAATTAGCCAACGATAGTTAGTATAGCTAAGTATGGATTACGCAAACATATTATGGGATTTTCAGTAGAATAAACCCATTTAATATACAAAATATTCCATACATTTAAGGAAATCTAAAGATGTATTCACAATACTTTTTATCTAAAAAATCGCATGTTTGTTGATTTCTCGGACATTGAAAAGGGTCTAATCAGAAATCGCACTTTCTGACTAGACCCACAGCTTATATATTTTTTATACAATTTGCTTTTCAACCGATAGTGAATATAATATTTTTCCCAATCGTTTAATTCCCTCTTCAATAATTTCGGGTGAAGAATTCGTATAGTTTAACCGTAAAGTATTAACGTGCGTTTTATTTGTATAGAATGGGTCGCCAGGAACGAAAGCCACCTTTTCTTCCATTGCTTTATTGAAGAAGTTCAGAGCTGAAACCCCCTCTTCAAGCGTGACCCAAATAAACATACCGCCGTCCGGTTTTGTGTATCTCACCGATGATGGGAAGTATTTTGCAATTGCGTTTAGCATCGCATTTGCTTGTGTTTGATACAGACTGATAATCTTGCTAACATGGGACTCCAAATCGTTATTTACTAAATAGTCATAAATAATCATCTGAGAGAAAATATTTGTGTGTAAATCAGTAGCTTGTTTCACCGTATTCAGATGGTGCATAAGCTCTTTATTTTTCGTAACCAAAAAGCCTAGACGCATACCCGGTGTCACAATCTTAGAGAATGATCCAAGCAATACCGAATTCTCCAATCTTCCAGCTCCGATATACGGCAATTTTTCACCGGTCCAACGCAATTCACCATATGGATCATCTTCTACTAACACCACGTCGTATTTTTTCACCACTTCATAAATAGCTTCCCGTTTTTCACGGGAATACGTAATACCAGTTGGGTTATGGAAATTCGGTACAGTATAGATAAACTTGATATGATCATTTGCCGCAAGGGTTTTTTCCAGCTCGAAAGGATCTAAGCCATCCTCTTCCAGCGTGACAGAATGAAATTGTGGTTCAGCCAATGAAAATGCTTGGATAGCCCCTAAATATCCAGGCTCCTCCATGACTATCCCTTCCCCTTTGTTAAGGAGCACTTGCGAAAGTAGCTGTAATGCTTGCTGAGAACCAGTCGTAATTAAAATTTCCTCTGGATCAAAGTCTAGTCCGTAATCTTTTTTATATTTAGCTGCAATATATTGTCTTAAAGGCAAATAACCTTCTGTAGTTGAGTATTGGAATAATTTTGCACCATTTTCATTAATAGCATGATTAATTGATTGCTGCATTTCATCAATCGGAAAAGAGATTGGGTTCGGCAATCCTCCAGCAAACGAAATGACATCAGGTGCATCTGTCACCTTCAAGATATTTCGTATAAATGATGATGGAGTATTTAAAATTTTATCAGAGTACTTCATAGCAATTCCCTCTTTTTTTGGATAGTCGCTGAACCCTTTAAATCAATTCCCGTTAGTGTTCTCGATTTAAATGAATCAGTGTTACATGATTTTATCAGACTATTTAAAAAATTTCAAAATATTTTTTTCTTGATTTCGTGAATTATGGTGTGTCTGCCATTCAAAAATATAAAAATTTGCTCGAACGTTAAGCATTTCGCAACTTAGCGATTGAAATATGCTAATTTTCGAGTTTTGGTCCATTTCAAAATATTTACATGGGGATGTTATCATAATAAAAAGCCCAGTTCTTTGTGAACTGCCCCCTGTCAAGTAGACAGTGGAAATAATAAAAAGATATCTATGCGGCTTTAGCTCTATATTCCAGAGGGCTAAGGCCGTTTAGTCGTTTTTGATATCTATCATGATTATAGAAAAGTATGTACTGATTTATCGCATGAGATAGTTCCTCAAATGATTCATACTTATGTAAATAATACTTCTCACACTTCAGTGTTCCCCAAAATGATTCTATTGGTCCGTTATCAATACACTTACCGACTCGCGACATGCTTTGTGTCATCTCTGCTTTATCTATTCTTCGTTTAAATCCATGAGAGGTGTACTGGAAACCACGGTCACTATGAATAAGCGGATGGTTCCCATCCACTTTCTCAATTGCTTGGTCAAGCGTCTTAAATACAAGGTTATTATTATTGGAATGTCCTAAAACATAGCTAACAATAGATCCATCGTACAAATCAAGAATCGCACTCAAATAAGCTTTCTTAGAGGAACCATATTTGAATTCCGTGACATCTGTTACCCATTTTTCATTTGGCTTTTCCGCAGAAAATTCGCGATTTAACACATTTTCTGCCACATGCTGGGGAGTAGAGCGCTTATAAGGGGTTTTCTTTCTTCTTATGACAGATTGTATTCTAGAAACTTTCATTAATCTATAAATGCGCTTATGATTAAAGCTCTGATTAAACTTACGATTCATGTTCAACATCATTCGACGGTATCCGTAGATGCCATCCACTTTCTCATGAAGTGCTTTCAGCTCTTTTACGATTTCTTCATTCAGAAGTTCCCTCGCCGAAGGCGTACGATTCAGCCACTTATAGTAAGCAGCTCTTGAAATGCCAGCGATTTCACAAAGTAGATTAATAGCTAGATCCTCTTGCTCATGAAGTTCTTGAATGGCGATGTACTTATTTTCAAATCGGAGCTGACTTATTTTCGCCTCCTTTCGATTTCCTCTAACTTTTTTAAAAATAGATTCTCCGCACGTAACCGTTCATTCTCTCGTTCTAACCTTTTTATCTCCAATTGGATTTTCTCCTCTGGAGATAGCTCTTCTTCTTCTTTCTTCCTGCCACGCTTATCTTTAAGTGCTTCATCTCCACCATCTTCATATTTCTTCACCCATTGGTACACTTGTTGATAAGATACCTCATAAGTCTCAGCTATTCTTTGATAATCTTTCCCGTTCCCCAAGCAATCAAGTACAATATGAATCCGTTCATCCCAAGTAGTTTTTCTCCCTTTAGTCATAGAGCTCGTCCTTTCCTTCGACGTATCCTTTAATTCTCTATAACTATTATACTTCTTTATCCATTGACGAAGAGAGGAAGTACTAGGAATTTCATACTTTTTAGTAACCTCCCGAATGGAGTACTCACCACTTAGATAGTCCTTTACTGCCTCCAGTTTCAGCTCCTTTGAATATCTCCTCCAGGTAGATGCCTCTTTTAATCCTTCCAATCCATAATTTTCATATTTATATACCCAATTATAAATTGAATCTTTATTTACATTATAAATGGCTTCCAGTTCATTTACGGAATAATCCCCATCTTCTAAAGCTTTTATAATTTTGATTTTATCCTCTAATGAATGTGCTCTTTTTGACATGAAAAATACTCCCCTTGAAGTGAACAGATTTTTATTTTTTAATCTGTCTACCTTAAGGGGAGCATATCATTGTAGAACTGGGCTTTTTATTATGAATTAGAGCCATCGTCCGAGTCAGTATCGTATTCGGACTCTTCTTCTGTTTGCAGCTCACTTTCTTTTAACCATAAATGATTTGTCACTGTTTCACCTAATGAATTTGTATAATCTACAACATAAACGACCGTATCTTCTACAGTATCAACAGATCCTTCTGCACCTAGCATACCGTCAATATGGTTCACATTGATAATAACGTCAGTGCCCTCTCCAATTTCTCCATCATCCATGGCCGAGATTTCTCCCTCCACAAACCATTTATGATTTTCCTCAAACGGGTCTCCATTTGTTGGCGTATAAGAAACGGAATAAACTGTTGTTTCATAAGCTCCTTTAATGGTAGCCATAGCCCCTTCCATGCCGTCCGTATGACTTGCATTTACTACCGCAGTACTGCCAACCGGGAACTTTGGATTTTCTGCTTCCTTTAATCCTTCCGGCAGTTGACCTTCCGCATGGCCAGCATGCTCCACTGCCTCTTCGGTCGCTTCCTCGCCAACTTGTTTATCTGTTCCGTTTAAATTATTTGTCACATCCGCCCCGGCTTCAGCGGGCTCCTCCTCATCGGAATCTCCCCATCCACAAGCCGATAAAAGCAATACTGTAAGAAGTGTCATCGAGACTAATAACAATTTACTATCCATTTTCATAATCCTCCTAGTTTTGCTTGTCTAACACTAGTTTAAGGATTGAACTTTCCACAAGATTCTATTCATAAAAATGGAAAGAGTTTAGAAATATGAGTATAAATTAGTGGACTGCTAGTAAGTGTGCAGGACTGTTATTTATGAGCGAGTTTGTTGTGTTTACTGGCGGGGTTACTGGCTTTATGAACGGTTTTTACGAGGTTATGAGCGAGTTCCCTTTTAGGTGCGATATTCTTTCTTTTACGGGCGACTTTCCTCTCTTTACGCGCGATTTTTTCGAGTTTACGGGCTTTTTCCCAATGCTACAAAATCAAAAAAACGCCCGGCTGATGCCGGACGAATTCGCTACTTTTACTTTCTATTAGGAAATCCTTAATTTACTTTTTATTTGACTTCCTATTCAATTCCACTCTTTGCAAGCGTAATGCGTTTAGTACGACTGAGACGGAGCTGAATGCCATGGCTGCTCCCGCTAACCAGGGAGCTAGCAGTCCTGCTGCAGCAATGGGAATGCCTAGCGAATTATAGCCAAATGCCCAAAACAGGTTTTGTTTAATATTCGTCATTGTTTTGTGACTCATGATAATAGCATCGGCTATACTGTTTAAATCTCCGCGAATTAGCGTGATATCGGCTGCTTCCATGGCTACATCTGTCCCTGTTCCAATAGCCATCCCGATATCGGCTACTGCTAGTGCAGGTGCATCGTTTATGCCATCGCCGACCATTGCTACTTTTCTACCCAAGGCTTGCAGTTTTTTCACTTCTTCAGCCTTTCCTTCAGGCAACACCTCAGCAATTACATGCTTAATGCCCACTTGTTCGGCAATTGCGCGGGCTGTTCGTACATTGTCGCCGGTCATCATAATGACTTCAATTCCCATGTCATGAAGGCGTTCAATGGCGCGATGTGAAGTATCTTTGATGGTATCGGCAACGGCTACCATTCCGGCATATTTTCCGTCAATGCTTGCAATCATGGCTGTTTTTCCTTCCGCCTCAAGCTTTTCCATTGTCTCTAATACATGCGAAATTTCGATATTGTATTGATTCATTAATTGTCGAGTACCTACAAGAATGTCTCTTTGGTTGACCGTTGCTTTCACACCATACCCCGGTATTGCTTCAAAATCACGCACTTCACGAAGTTTAATGCCTTCTTCCTCAATTCCTTTAATGATGGATTGTGCAAGTGGATGCTCTGATTGTTTTTCTGCTGAGCCGATAAATGAAAGAAGAACGCGTACATTCATTCCTTCAGCAACAATGGCATCCGTTAAAACAGGCTTCCCATTTGTCACAGTTCCTGTTTTATCAACAACGACTGTATTTATGTGATGGGTTTGCTCTAGATGTTCTCCACCTTTAAATAGAATCCCTAATTCTGCTGCACGACCTGAGCCTGCCATGATAGAAGTTGGTGTTGCTAGCCCCAGCGCACATGGACAGGCAATCACAAGGACGGCAATCAAGCTTTCCAGAGCCGGTCCAAATTCCCCCGGCGTGATGAAAACTAGCCAGATGATATACGTAATGATGGCAATTGCGATTACAATCGGTACAAAAATGCCGGAAATTTTATCAGCCAGCCGTTGAATCGGTGCTTTAGAGCCTTGCGCATCCTCAACCACCTTAATAATTTGGGATAAGGCTGTATCACGCCCCACTTTTGTTGCTCGTATATTGATAAAACCATTTTTATTGATAGTCGAGCCAAACACGGTCGAGCCTGCTTCTTTATCAATCGGCAAGCTTTCACCTGTAAGCATGGACTCATCAACTGCTGTATTCCCTCGAATAATTTCTCCATCGACGGGAATTTTTTCACCAGGCTTTACTAAAATTGAATCCCCGACCACTACTTCTTCAATCGGAATTTCTTTTTCTGCGCCATTGCGGACAACTAATGCCGTTTTCGCCTGAAGTCCCATCAGCTTTTTAATCGCCTCCGAGGAACGGCCTTTCGCTTTTGCCTCAAATAGTTTTCCTAGAAGGATAAGAGTAATTAACACCGCGCTTGTTTCAAAATAGAGATGTGCCTGATGATGCTCCCCATTTGTAATAATGGCTTGATAGACGCTATAAAAATATGCTGCCGATGTACCCATCACGACCAAAACATCCATGTTGGCACTTTGATCACGTAATGCTTTAAAAGCGCTAACGTAAAACTGCCAGCCAATAATAAATTGAACAGGTGTAGCAAGAGCCAGTTGCACCCAGGGGTCCATAAGAATTTCAGGTACATAAAGGAACGTAGTAAATGAAAAGTGCCCCACCATCGTCCATAAAAGCGGTATCGAAAGGATCGCAGAAACGATGAATTTCCGCTGTTGTTTGCGAATTGCTTCTTCGCGATAGTCGATAGCATCCTGATCATTTTCTTTTATATGGGCTCCATATCCCAATTTTTCAACTCTGCTAATAATATCGGACAAAGAGACCTGATTCGGATTAAATTCCACCACTGCATTTTCTAGCGCTAAATTGACGTTTGCCAGCGTGACGCCATCCAGTTTACCAAGACCTTTTTCAATCCGAGTGGCGCAAGCGGCACAGGTCATTCCCGTTATAGCGAATTCTTTTTTCTCTTTCACAATGCCATAGCCTAATGCTTCAATTTTGTTTTCAAAGTCCTGTTCGCTTACCTTCCCTGGGTCAAACTTGATAATGGATTTTTCCAAAGCTAGATTGACATTCGCTTCTTGCACCCCATCCAGTTTGCTTAAACCCTTCTCAATTCTATTGGCACAGGCGGCACAGGTCATTCCTGTTATTTGTAAGCTAGTTTCCTTAAGCTCATATGTCACTACGATTCACCTACCTTGCTATACCAATCAGGGGTATAATTTTTAGCTAAAAAGAGAGTGCCGCCTTTTTGGAGCACCCTGAATGAAATTTTTACACAACATCGTATCCCTGATCATCAATCGCCTCTTTAATTTGCGAAAGGGATACCTTTTGGCCATTATATGCTACGTTCACTTCGCCTGCTTCTAAATTTACACTCACTTTTTCTACACCTTCAAGTGCACCAACGCTTCCTTCTACAGCTTTCACGCAGTGTCCACAAGACATTCCTTTAACATTCAATGTAACGTTTTTCATTTTCCGATTTCTCCTTTACGGATACGATATAGGGGTATTATTCCAATAAAAAAATATGTTACTTTCTCATCAACTTTTGAATTGTTACTAAAAGCTCCTCTAAAACCGCTTCGTCACCTTCTGTTATACGATTGACTACACAACCCTTTAAATGGCCTTGTAAAAGAACCTTGGCAACACTATTTAATGCCGACTGGGTTGCTGAAAGCTGTGTAATGATGTCATCACAATAAACATCTCGATCGACCATCCCTTTAATTCCACGTATTTGACCTTCAATACGATTCAGGCGATTTGTTAAATCCTTCTTTATATGATCTGGATGGTGACTTTTTCGGCATTCCTGCATTTCCGTTAACCCTTCACTCACTTTATCCAGGTTCATCAGCTCCGTTCTTCCTGTCATTGCATGGTACCCAAACAGGGTATAAAAAATGGCGTTTAGTTAATCATTCCATTTAAATATATGCAAGATTCATCACAACATGCTTCTTTTTAGATGAATGAACCAATCGACTAACCTTCTAAGCCATTTGACCATATATTAGCAAGAAAATTATCTTTATTTTTTGTTTAGCGAACTTAGGAGGGAAATAAATGGCGCATTTCAATCCCAAAAAGTTAAAGGTGAGATTCATTTTACCGGCAAGTCCAACCGAGCCTTTAAAGGGAAGAAAATATACGCTTACGCGTTCAGACAACAAAGAACAGCTTATTTTGGATATTGGAAGCGATTTTAATTATGAGAGCATTGATCCACAATTACGCGATGAGGTTATTGCGGAATGGCAAAATGATTGGCAATACCGTTTAACGGGAAGAGTCTATTTGGATCAAGGAGAATATACATTTGAAGAAGCACAAAAGCGATTCAATCATTTTAAAAAACAGATAACAAACGCACTGCAAGAAGTTGCTTTTGGAGATCGATTATTTCTATCAAATTATCCTTTGCTCCTTGATGCACCAATCTTTTTCTTTTTTGAATCGAATTATCCAGAGTTTAAACACTTATATTATTATGGGACACTCAAACAATATATAAATCAGTTTCAACATGAAATTTAACGATTTATTAGTTTTATAGTTTTAATTCAGCTTGATCTTATTGATTTTCCAGAATGTTCCGCTTAAAATTTTCACAAAGGAAACATTTAGTATGAACGTATGCAAAGGGGTTAGCGCCATTGATGGACTTTATTTTAGAGCTTGATCCACTTCTTCAAGTAACAATTGCTACTCTGTTTACTTGGGGAATGACGGCATTAGGTGCTGCATTAGTATTTACAACCAAAACATTTAACCAAAAGTTTTTGGATAGTATGCTTGGCTTTGCAGGTGGCGTTATGATTGCCGCAAGCTTTTGGTCTCTATTATCCCCTGCCTTGGAAATGGCCGAGGGTGGAAGCCTGCCTGCTTGGGTCCCGGTTGCCATTGGATTTTTGTTAGGTGGGGAATTTATTTACTTAATCGATAAGCTGCTTCCTCATCTTCACCCGAATGCACCCTTGAATAGTGCTGAAGGAATCCATCCGAAGAAGCGAAAGCGAAGCACTCTGCTCGTACTTGCCATTACATTGCATAATATCCCGGAAGGTTTAGCGATCGGCGTTTCTTTTGGTGCCGTAGCCCTTGGATCCCCTTCTGCATCTCTTGCAGGTGCACTAGCACTGGCGATTGGAATCGGGATTCAGAATATACCTGAAGGTGCAGCTGTTTCCATGCCTTTACTTCGAGATGGACTGTCGAGAAAAAAGAGCTTTCTTTTCGGTCAATTTTCCGGAATGGTTGAACCCATATCAGCGATTATCGGGTTCCTCGCTGTCGCCTTTATCGAACCGCTTTTGCCATTTGCATTAGCCTTCGCAGCAGGCGCCATGATTTTTGTTGTAGCTGAGGAAGTTATCCCAAGCTCTCAAGAAGAAGGAAATAAAGACCTCGCTGTAATGAGCTTAATGATCGGCTTTACACTGATGATGATTTTAGATGTATCATTAGGTTAATAAAAAAATTCGTGAAAAAACGCTTGGGGTATTTGTGATCCCCAAGCGTTTTAATTTATATATGGTGGTTGAATTTTTTTCAAACAAATAAATCATTTTCAGACTTGATGCTTATTGCCTCTTGTAAAAGCTTTTGGAGAACTGCAGCAAAGGTTGCGATTACAACGGTTGCAAAAGTACATAAGAAGGACAGCATGATAATCCCTGTTATGTCTTCATTTCCATAAAATAGAGCTATGGAAAAGATGATTCCTAAAAGAATTAGGGTACCGATTGAGAGTGCACAATATTTTATAATTTTCAAAGCTCTGACCGAAAAGTTTGAAAATGTTTGCTTCCTATCAATGTAGGTCAATAGTTTAAATGCTTGATACAAAGCAGAAAAAAATGGAATACACATCATGTAAACATACCCTAAAAAGTAATATTGCAAATAAGCAGAATCAGGATGCTTCGCCGCATCCCTGCTCGCCACTGCCGGAAGACCAAATAGACAAACCGCCAACACTACAAAACCTATAAGCATAATTATTACTTTTAAGAACATGGTTGAGCCTTGTTTCAGTAACATGCAATTCACCTCTTCTAGATAATATTAGATAGATTATAACAAGAGATTTATCGTTTAACAATAAATAATTACTGAATAGGATAAAATGTTCGTTGTTTTATTGTTAATATTAAGAGTGAAGAAACTTGTTTTGCTGCGGCTACTTTTGGAAGGCGAATTTTAGTTGCGAATTTTGGCCATTTACTTGCGGGGTGGATTTTACTTGCCATCTTTATGCACTTACTTGCGAATTGTTCATATTTACGTGCGCATTTTCAACTTTTACGTTCGAGTTTACACTCTTTACGGGCGGCTTTCCTCTTTACGTGCGGATTGCGCATGTTTACGTGCGACTTTTCCACATTTACGGGCGATTTTACACTCTTTACGTGCGCTTTCCACTTTTACGTGCGGATTGCGCATGTTTACGTGCGACTTTCCCACCTTTACGGGCGATTTTACACTCTTTACGTGCGTTTTCCACATTTACGTGCGGATTGCGCATGTTTACGTGCGACTTTCCCACCTTTACGGGCGTTTTCACACTCTTTACGTGCGTTTTCCACTTTTACGTGCGAATTGCGCATGTTTTCGTGCGACTTTCCCACCTTTACGGGCGTTTTCACACTCTTTACGTGCGTTTTCCACATTTACGTGCGAATTGCGCATGTTTACGTGCGACTTTCCCCCCTTTACGGGCGATTTCACATATTTACGTGCGACTTTTCCACATTTACGGGCGTTTTCACACTCTTTACGTGCGTTTTCCACATTTACGTGCGAATTGCTCATGTTTACGTGCGATTTCACATATTTCACGTGCGACTTCCCCCACATATGGGTGGCTTCCCGTATCAATGCATCAAATTACTTGATATCAAAAAACGCCTCCAAATTCGAATTTGGAGGCGCTCACCCTAAGGGTTACTCTTCTTCTTCATCCATAATTTCATCAAAGGCAGAGGAGACTTTGTCGAATTCTTCGTCAGTTTCGATTGCACTGAAGTCACCATCTTCGTCAACCTTCAAGAAGAAAACGTCGATGTCTTCTTCTGTTTCTTCTTGGATATCTTCTACAAAACCTACAGCTACGTATTCTGTTCTTTCTAGGTTAATGGAAGCAAGGACTTCTACTTCTAGTTCCTCATCATTTTCATCCGTAATTGTAAAGATTTCTCCTACTTCATGTTTTTCCATGGGCTTAATCTCCTTTGCATTCAAAACTTGAATAATTATTTATTTCCAACAAAGGTGTCCTTCATTCATAAAAACAACACCCTCCTGGATTTCCTATTATACCTTTAAGTTCCACAGAATGTACGATATGGGCGTTCCGAGTTTGGTGGCAATTTGCAATATTCATCGTACGCATCGGTATGATAGTCATATGGATCGGCGAGTGCTGCTAGCAAGTTCTCCATCACACTGTAATCGCCATCATTGACAGCTGCATTCAATGCTTCTTCCACCCGATGATTACGTGGAATGACTGTTGGATTACTACTTCGCATTAATTCATAGGATTCTTCAATAGATTGTTCTTGTCTTGTACGTCTATCTTCCCACTTCTCTAGCCATTTATCGAATTCCTCTGTGCCATGAAGAGGCAAGTTTTCAAGTTTCCCCACCGTTAATCCGCGGAAGGTATTTGTATAATCGGCACGATATTTTTGCATGATGACCAGCAGTCCGTCTGCCAGCTCTTTATCCTGCTCTTCTTCATTAAACAATCCTAATTTTGCTCGCATTCCTTCGAGCCAATTTTTCTCAAACAAGCCCATATATTGCGAAATTTGACCTTGAGCTATTTCGATGCCTTTTTCCTCGTCATCATCCAATAATGGAACAAGGGTTTCGGCAAAGCGCGCTAAATTCCATAACCCCATTTTCGGTTGGTTGCCATAGGCATAACGGCCATGTGTATCAATCGAACTAAAGACCGTTTCCGGATTGTAGATATCCATAAAAGCACATGGGCCATAATCGATGGATTCCCCACTGATGGCCATATTATCAGTATTCATGACACCATGAATAAAGCCAACAAGCTGCCACTTTGCGATTAATTCAGCTTGTTTACGAATGACCTCTTGTAATAAATACAAGAATTGATTATCACTATTCGGAATATCCGTGTAATGGCGAACGATTGTATAACTCGCCAACGATTGAAGGTCTTCAAAGCTACCCCAATTTGCGACGAATTGGAATGTCCCCACACGAATATGGCTTGATGCTACACGCGTTAAAATTGCACCAGGCAAATCTGTTTCGCGTATAATTTTTTCTCCAGTAGAAACTACTGCTAGGCTTCGGGTAGTTGGAATCCCCAATCCATGCATCGCTTCGCTGATAATATATTCTCTAAGCATTGGTCCGAGGGCTGCTCGACCATCTCCACCGCGCGAGAAAGGTGTTCTTCCCGCACCTTTTAATTGAATATCAAAACGCTCGTTCTCTGGCGTGATCTGTTCCCCGTAAAGAATTGCTCGCCCATCTCCCAGCATCGTAAAATGGCCAAATTGATGTCCGGCATAGGCTTGTGCCATCGGAAATGATCCTTCAGGTGCCTTATTCCCTGCCAAGATTTGCGTACCTTCTTCACCTTGAAGCTCTTCACTATTTAAGCCCAATTCCTCAGCCAGTGGTTCATTAAAAATCACGATTTTCGGGTTACTTACAGGATGTAAGCCGACACTTGCATAAAATGTGTCCGAAAGTCTGGCATAGCTATTATCAAAATTCCATCCGAATCCCATAGTATCCTCTTTTCTTTTTTATTGACTATTTTTAGCCTCGCTAGTTGAATTATACTTCAAAGCTGTCATTATTCTGGCCTATCAATAAAATCGCATTCATTAAAAGTAAAATCATACCAGCCGAACAGCATTTTTTAAACCATTTTGCCTTTTGAAGCCATTTATCGATTTTATTATTATCACTGATTCAGCCAATTAAAGATGCACGGAAAAATAAAATGAAGAAAGAAGCAATTAGACCTAATAAGAACATTTAATCAAAACCGGACCTCCCAAAATAGGAACGCACCCTCACATTGGAAGTTTCATCCAAACCGCCTATGCATTGAAATTTTCACCTTAAATAATACACTTTTCCCTCATATAAAACGGTTACATAAATTAGAAAATAACTTTATACTTTTCTACTCACTTATGTGATAAGATATTTCTCAATGTTAGAAAAACACAACTCGACCATATCGGGTCCAAGTTAATGTTTTTCCTATCCGCGAAAGAAAAAGAAAGAGGAAAATAGTATGGGTGAAACACTTAAAAAACCTGCTGAAAAACTAAGTTTATTCCATTTGACTTGGCCAATCTTTTTAGAGGTTTTCTTGTTTATGTTAATGGGGCTTGCCGATACTTTCATGTTAAGTGCAGTTTCAGATGATGCAGTATCTGGTGTTGGTACCGCCAATCAATATATACACATAGCGATTTTAATATTAGAAGTAGTCGGAAATGGAGCGGCGATTGTTGTCTCCCAGTATCTTGGCTCACGTCGATATTTTGAAGCAGCTAAAATTTCGGCACTTGCGGTTACTTTGAACCTATGCGTCGGACTGATTATGTCGGTCGTTTTTATTTTGTCATCAAACCGTTTAATGGAAATGATGAATTTACAAGGTGCCGTCCTTGAGCATGCACAGGGCTATTTAATTATCGTCGGGGGAGGAATCTTCCTTCAGGCACTCATTAATTCATTAGCCGCGATTATTCGTGTGCATGGTTGGACGAAGCAAACGATGTATGTATCTTTAGGGATGAACATTATACACGTAGTCGGAAATTACCTGTTAATCTTCGGAAACTTTGGGGCACCTGAGCTCGGGGTTAAGGGAGCAGCAATTTCCTCTGTAGTTAGCCGATTGCTAGCCATGTTTGTGTTCTTCTGGCTCTTATATCAAGCACTGGAGATCAAGGTGAAAATTGAATACTATTTCACTTTCTCAAAAGTGTATGTGAAAAAGATCTTATCGATTGGCATCCCAAGTGCTTTAGAGCAAATCTTGTACCAGTTATGTCAGATTGTCTTTTTATATTATATAACGTATCTTGGTGCCGAGGCATTGGCAGCCAGACAATATGCTAATAACATATCCATGTTTACGTATTTATTTGCCATCGCCATTGGAATCGGGACCTCTATTATCACTGGCCGATTAGTAGGTTCGGGAGAAAAGGATGCGGCTTATAAACAGCTTTGGATAAGTGTGAAGGCAGCACTTATTTTTACGGTGGCGATTGCCGCTCTTGTGACAATTTTCCGTAACCCACTGATGAGTTTGTTCACGGATAATCCTGAGGTTATCAAATTCGGTGTTTCCGTTTTACTGTTAAGTCTTTTATTAGAGACAGGACGTACCATTAATATAACGATTATTAACTCGCTACGTGCTTCTGGGGATGCAAGATTCCCCGTAAAAATCGGCTTCTTGTCCATGGTTTGCATGAGTGTACCATTAGGTTATTTATTGGTATTCGTTTTCGATTTAGGTTTAGTTGGGGTTTGGCTTGCCATTACGGCGGATGAATGGACACGTGCCATTATCGTGTTATTCAGATGGAAAAGCCGCAAATGGGAGCGTTACGCATTAGTCTCTCCCCCTTCATCTGACAATGAAATCGAAATGAAAGAAACGCCTACAATTTCATAATGATAAGCATTAGATCACTTGGCTAATCAAAAGGACTTTAAGCGATTAGCCATAGTTGTACTTATTCGGATAAGAAATTTTCTGCTTTCATATCCGTAAATTAAAATGGATCTCTTCTGTATCAGAGATCCATTTTTCTATGCGTATTGGAAGTATGCGCTCATCAATTCGGCCTATTTTTATCGAATGACGTATTTCTAATTTTTATTGGGCATTGTTTCACTTAATCTGCAATATTGTACGAATACATATGCGAGTTCGCGTAGTCGTTCGTGGATAGATTCATCTATAATTTTGTCGTTTTCATCAAAGTGTGATGAATGCGTATAAACGTAATTTGGTGTTACTAAACAGCGGAAGTAATCTAAGATTGGTCTTAGCTGATTTTCTACTACTAAATGATGTTGATATGTACCTCCATTGGCAACCATAGAAACTGGTTTGTAACGCATCGCCTTTGGATCGATCATATCAAATGCATTTTTGAGAACTCCCGGGATTGAAGCCTGATAAATCGGTGTTGAAATAATATATCCATCTGCTTCCTCAAATTTTTTTATCATCAATTGCATATCTTCGTTCAGCGGACTACCATCTAAAATTTGATGCTTTAAATCTGCAAAATATAAGATTTCAAGCTCCAAATTGCCATTATATTCTTTAATATATTGCTCAATTTGTCGCAAAAGCGCACCCGTTTTCGTTCCAAATACAGTGCCATCAACGAGTAATATCTTCATGTTTGTATATCCTCCACCTTTTTATTTCCACCCGTTATTTTAACAGATGCGAATGAAGTGGAATAGGGAACCGGTTTGGATTAATTAAAATTCAGTCTTTTGGCGGAATTTCGTTATTTTGCACCTTCTCCAATGCCTTTTCCATCATACGAGTTGGTGAAGTCAGGCTGACAATGGTTGTTCCAGCATCAAAGGAACGCTTTTTGGCATTTGCCAAAAAGACTAAATTATTTTCGCTATCCACTGCAAATAGTGGAATTGTTTTATGATCATTATCATTGATAAAATCCCCTAATGTATATTGATCCGTTAATTGCGTTTTTCGAATCATATAGCCCTCTTCTATTAAACGATTTAATGAATGGATGTCATATTCCTCATCAAAAAGCCTTTTTCCCCCAATAGATTTACTATAGCCACTTGGATCTCCTGAATGGCTTGGCGTCTGGAAGATATGCTCTCGTCCCAATTCAGGAACAAAGTGCTGGCAAATCAACGCATTATAGGCATCCTCTTCTGTTGCAGCCACCAATATTTCATAAGGCGTTAAATCCACATGATACTCGGTTTTTTCACTTAATATGTCTCCAACCTCTGTTCTCAATCCATGTTGACGGGCGAGATTCAGAGAGCCCCATGAACGATCAATAATGAGTACCGGCTTATTAAAGCTTTGTATCGTCTCCCCAAATACCGCGCTGAATGGGCTTCCTCCGACAATGATTACACCCGTTTCATCCGTTGCTTGAAGCTTTAATTTCTTTGCAAGCCAGCTAATTGAAAAGCCATGCGCTATGACCGTTGCAAAAACAAGGGCAAGAGTCAATGCCGTTATAATGTCTGCATCCTCAAAACCTTCTTCACGCAATACTCCTGCAAAGAACCCGGAAACAGTCAGGGCAACAATCCCTCTAGGTGCAATCCAGCCAATTAAAATGCGTTCTTGCTTGGTTAAATCTACTCCAATTGTAGAAAGCCAAACAGAAACAGGCCTCACGATAAATAACATAGCAAGCACAAACAACAGCATATTCCAGCTCAAAATGTCCCTTAACGTATCAAGAGATAAAGAGGCAGTTAGCATGATGAATAAACCTGAAATCATTAATACTGAAATATTTTCCTTAAAATGCAATAAGTCACGCAGCGATGTTAAATGCATATTCGCCATAATAATTCCCATTGCTGTAACAGCAAGTAATCCTGTCTCATGCATAATCATGTCAGATACCACAAATACCAGAAGTACGCTTACCAGCACTATTGGTGATTTTAAAAATTCCGGGATATATCCATGCTCCAATAATCTTCCGAGGAGGAATCCGGCTGCCAACCCAAAGAGGGCTGAAAGAATTGACGCACCAAAGAACAGTAGGAGCGAGTTCCAGGTAATCGAATCATTTGCCCATAACACCACTTGTAAAGCAAACAAGGCAACCAGCGCGCCAAATGGGTCAACTACGATTCCTTCCCATTTTAAAATCGTTGCCGGTCTTTCTTTTAATTTTGCTTGTCGCAATAACGGCATAATCACGGTAGGACCCGTTACGATAAAAATACCACCA
>DAMDNS010000001.1:0-46143 GCA_032083605.1 Ureibacillus sp. | reverse complement strand
TCGTGACAAAACAGGGAGGATATTCTGTTGGAATGTCACGAGAGCGCTGGTTTCGTGACAAAACAGAGAGGATCTTCAATTGGAATGTCACGAATGCGCGTGTTTCGTGACAAACGAGAGAGGATATTCTGTTGGAATGTCACGAGAGCGCTAGTTTCGTGACAAAACAGGGAGGATCTTCAATTGGAATGTCACGAGAGCGCTGGTTTCGTGACAAACGAGAGAGGACTTTCTATTGGAATGTCACGAGTGCGCGTGTTTCGTGACAAACGAGAGAGGATTTTCTGTTGGAATGTCACGAGTGCGCGTGTTTCGTGACAAAACAGGGAGAATCTTCAATTGGAATGTCACGAGAGCGCTGTTTTCGTGACAAACGAGAGAGGATATTCTGTTGGAATGTCACGAGTGCGCGTGTTTCGTGACAAAACAGAGAGGATCTTCAATTGGAATGTCACAAGTGCGAGTGTTTCGTGACAAACGAGAGAGGATATTCTGTTGGAATGTCACGAGTGCGAGAGTTTCGTGACAAACGAGAGAGAATCTTCAATTGGAATGTCACGAGAGCGCATGTTTCGTGACAAACGAGAGAGGATATTCTGTTGGAATGTCACGAGTGTGCTGGTTTCGTGACAAAACAGAGAGGATCTTCAATTGGAATGTCACGAGTTCGCATGTTTCGTGACAAACGAGAGAGGATATTCTGTTGGAATGTCACGAGAGCGCATGTTTCGTGACAAAACAGGGAGGATCTTCAATTGGAATGTCACGCTCCCACAGTTTTCGTGACAAACGAGAGAGCCCCTACTGCTGAAATGTCACAATCCCTCATGTTTCGAACCAAAGCAAAGAGGATTTCCATCTCCCACAGGCTCCGCCCAATTAAGTGAAGATTTTTTCATGGCCATATCAATTCCATGTCTATATTTGTAGAACGATTATTAAAGGATACTGGTAACTTTTTGCGAATTGTATGTAGTAAGGGGTGATCTGTATGTCTGAGATAACGGTAGTATCCGATACATCAACTGGTGAAGATCTTATTTATAGTACGCAAGCAGTTAGCAGGATAGTGGGTGTCCACGACAGGACTCTGAGGGGCTATTGCACTTTAATGCAAAAGCATAATTATCACTTTCAGAAAAACAAGAACGGACACCGGATTTACTATAAAAAAGATATTGAAACAATTAAGAAAATCATCGACCTTAAAAACTCTAGTTCCCTGACGATTAAACAGGCAGTAAGTGAAATTCTTGGCACAACTGTAGAAGAAGTAAAAAGCAACTCAGAGAAGAGGCCTAAAGAAAAGCAGGACTTCAACCAACTGCTTGAAGAATTTTCGGCATTTAAAAACGAACAAATGGACTTCAACAAAAAACTTCTGGAACAGTTAATTAAACAAGAGCATTATATAAAAAATAGCATCGAAGAAAGAGATAAGAAATTGATGTATGCAATGAAGGAATCCATGGAAACAAGAAGACAGCTTGCCGCAGCGGTTGAAGCTGAACGAGAAAAGGAGAAAAAGAAAAAAGTATGGTGGCAATTTTGGAAGTGAAAAATTTTCGGTTATTTAAAAAGTAGGTAGCTTGCGAGATTTGATGTCGTAAGCTTTTTTGTTTTCTAAGGAACTATTTAACAACAAACGAAATAAGCGTATAGTAAAACTAACAAGAATCCATTAGAAAGAAGGCCTTAGATGTTAGCTGAATTAAATAGTCGCCTCCAAAAACTAATGCCGATTTTAACGCCTCTTAGCTTAATCATGGGAGTTCTGCTAGAAGATGTTGGCGGACAATTATTATTTCTCGTTCCTTGGTTATTCGCATTTATGACCTTTGCGGGAAGCTTAAGCATGAATTTTGAAGGGCTGCGAAGTTTTGTGAAATATCCCTGGGTTATTTTAATTACGATTGCATTTTTACATATTGTCATGCCTATTTGGGCGTATTTGATTTCTATCCTATTGTTTGATGATCATTTATTAACCATTGGATTTGTTCTATCGGTTGCGGTCCCAACTGGAATAACAAGCTTTATCTGGGCAAGTATTTGTAGGGGACACCTCCCCCTTTGTTTATCCATTATCTTGATCGATACCATTCTGTCGCCGATTGTTTTACCAACCTTAGTCCACTTTGTCGTAGGTGAAAAAATTCAAATAGACACCATGTCCATTATGCTGGATTTATTGTGGATGATCGTTTTGCCTTCGATTGTGGCGGTATTATTGAATGAGTGGACAAAAGGGGAAATCAATCAAACCCTTGGCAAAACGCTGGCACCATTCCAGAAGATCAGTTTGTTTTTAATCGTAGGTATAAATAGCAGTGCCATTGCTCCCTTCCTAAAAAACATTACAGGGGAAATTGTTTGGATTATTATAGTTGTTTTGCTGGTCAATATTTCTGGATATGCGATGTGTTTAATTTTTGGGCATTTTATCTTCAAGGATGCAAAAATCATTTCGACGATTGTGTTCACTGGTGGAATGCGGAATATTGCTGTCGGGGTAGTTGTAGCGACAACCTATTTCCCGGCTAAAGTCGTAATGCCCGTTGTATTCGGCATGCTGTTTCAACAAATACTCGCCTCACAGTTTGGAAGAATATTAGAAAAGTATAAAGAGCGGTTTTTGCCAGATAGAGAAAGCCTTGAGGGCTAGAGGACTTAAAGAAGAAGGGGAAATACTTCTAAAGTTGACGTAATTCCATGCAGCAGTAATTATGCGGAACAAAGAGCTAGTCCAGATATAAGAAGCAGTAAGGAAAGACCGATTGGATAAAATGAAATTAATGGTGGGGAGTATGGACTAACCTACTCCCTATTATGCTAACCTAAAGTCCTGCATCAAGATACTTTCGAACTATGGATACAAATTCAGAAAAGTGTTACTTTTGTTGTAGGTGAATTTAAAAGGAGTTGTAAAAACGTCATGGGTATTAAAGCGACGAATGCAATTGTTATAGCAAATATCTTATTAGTTGTTTTATTAGTACTTAATATTCTATTTTCCACATCCATACTAACAACGATACTTAGTGCTGTTGGAATTATCGTTCTAGTTATTGCTACAGTTTATACATATAAATCTATTACTCAACCACTGAAAAAAACAATACAGATGGCCCGACAGATGATGGCTGGGGAAGAGATTACGGAAGCCTCGCAAGTAAAAAATGAAATAGGAGAGCTTTCTCAAACGTTGCTGGGGATGGGAGGAAATCTTCAATCCATTTTTGGTCAATTGAGGGACTTATCAGAACAAATAGCGGGTTCATCGAATAGCTTAAAGACATCTACGGAACAGACAAATGTATCTACAAGCCAGATGGCAGCTACGATTCAAGAGGTAGCCAGCAGTGTCGATGTTCAAGGAAAAAACATACAAGAAAGTGCTACAGCAATGAGCGAGATTGCAATCGGTATCGGGCGTGTTGCGAAAACAACAAATAGTGTGGCGGAATCTGCCTCTGAAACAACAACACAAGCTAATTTAGGAAATACCTATATTCGAAAAATTGATGAGCAAATGAATTCAATCTATAAAGTTAATAATGAAACAAACTCCGTTATGAAAGAGCTGGAAAATAAGTCAACGAAAATTGGAAGCATTATCGGTGTAATTACTGGAATTGCTGATCAAACGAATCTACTAGCCTTAAATGCAGCTATTGAATCTGCTCGAGCAGGGGAGCATGGGAAAGGCTTTGCGGTGGTTGCCAACGAAGTAAGACTTCTAGCGGAACAATCGAAGGAAGCCTCAAAACAAATTGAGGAAATTATTAAGCTGATTCAAGTGGATACGAACCAAGCTTATGAAATGACAAACAGAGCTACTGAAGAAACGAAGAACGGATTGGAGCTAGTAGATGTAACGGGTAGCACATTTACGGAAATTTTAACATCCATTGAAAGTGTAAGTGCTCAAACACAAGAATTATCTGCAGTCGTTGAAGAAATGTCTGCAAGTACGGAACAAGTGAATGCTTCATTTGAGGATGTATCGCAATTAGCCCAAAACTCTTCGTTCAAAATGGCTGAAATTGCCGCTGCATCTGAACAAAATTCTTATGCATTAGAAAGTGTATCTTCTGCAACAATCGCCTTGGCAGAGGTAGCAGAAAAATTGGAAGGAATGGTTAGAAAGTAGCCAACCTCTTATGAAAGGAGTGTCAAAGCCGACTCGATCGGAAGGCACTCTTTTTTGTCGCCAAGAACAATTTTTATTCACTTATAAATATCCAAATAGTGCTAATTACACTTTAGTTTTACTAGTCATTAGGATACAGTAGTGGAACATAAAGAGGTGTTTATTTTGAAAGGATTAAGCTATTTCCATCCATTGGTTTGGAGCATTTTATTTGGCACAATATTTACTCGGGCAGCAAGCTTCATGACTATCCCATTTCTTGCGCTTTATCTACATAATGAATTAAATGCATCCCCATTAGTAATCGGGGTAACCCTCGGTGCTGCCCAACTGTTTGCAACCTTTGGAGGAATTTTTGGAGGATTCTTAACAGATAAGCTAGGGAGGAAGCTGGTTATTCTCTTTACTATTTTTGTCTGGAGTGGGGTATTCCTTGGTTTCGCAATGGTTCAAAGTGTATGGTTATTTATGCTGCTTAGCAGTGTAAACGGGTTATGCCGCTCCTTTTTTGAACCTGCCACACAGGCATTAATGATTGATTTTACGGAAAAAGAAAAACGCCGGAGATTGTTTTCCATACGCTACACAAGCATCAATATTGCCGGCGTAATCGGACCTGTTTTAGGTGTTTGGATTTCTAGTTTATCGAGCGCGGTAATTCCATTTATCGTTACTGGAGCTATGTATGCGGTTTATGGCTTTATCTTGATTGGGTTACTTAATCATTTTGAAATGCGACAGCAACTGGCGGCAGAGAGGCAGACACTTACGCAAATGTTCAAAGTTATAGGAAGAGATACAAAGCTCCTTCTTTTACTGGCTGGTGGAGTCCTGGTGGGTCTTGGATATTCACAATACGATTCAACACTACCGCAGCTAGTAAATCTATCAGTAGAAGATGGCGTCGAATTATATTCAACCTTGCTGGTCATTAATGCTTCCATTGTATTGCTGTTGCAGCTGCCTATTAGCGTATATACAGAAAAAATTTCAACCTTCAAAAGCTTAAGCCTGGGTATGTGTTTTTTTGCTTTTGGCTTTATATTATTTAATATTTCCTCAAGCTGGACGTTGTTTATAGTAGCCATGATCATCTTTACGGTTGGCGAAATTTTTGCCTTTCCAATGATGAACGCAATGATTGAGGAAATTGCTCCTGATACACAAAAGGCCACTTACTTAGGGGCATCCCAACTAAAAAATATTGGTGGATTTATCGGCCCGATTTTTGGCGGGTGGCTTCTAACGCATTTTGTAGGTGAAATATACTTTGTCATGGCAGCTATTGTTTTAATAAGTCTTGTATTCTACAAAAATGCATTATCTATGAAGAAAGCGGTATGAAAATAGAGATATGGGGGAGTCAACATGGATGAAAGATATCCGATTGGACAGTTTTCATGTAATGAAAGTATTTCTGCTGAAGAAATTCAGCAATGGATTCAGGAAATAAAAACTTTGCCTTCGAGATTAAATAAAGCTGTAAATGGAGCAAGTGAAGAAACGCTTAAAATCAAGTATCGAGAAGGTGGCTGGACCATCCGCCAGCTTGTCCATCATATTGCAGATAGTCATCTGAACTCCTATATTCGATTTAAACTAGCTTTGACAGAAGATAATCCAACAATTAAACCTTACGCAGAGGATCAATGGGCGGAGCTTTCCGATTCCCAACTTCCTATTGAAGTTTCACTAACATTTATCCAGGCTTTGCATGAAAGATGGGTCTATATATTGGAAAATCTAACTGATGAACAACTGCAATTAACCTTCACCCACCCAGAATCGGGTGTTGTCACTCTGGCGAAAAATATCGGACTTTACGCATGGCACGGCAATCACCACCTTGCCCACATTCAAAATGCACTAGCGAAATAATAAGAGGAGTCACCCACTTATATGGGTGACTCCCATTTTGTTCTTTAGACCAATTCTATTCGAGCATTCACCTGTTAATGGGACAGGATACCATAGTACTTACTTGCGCTTTCGTTCTACATTAGAAGGATATAATCTTTTTTGCTTTCTTTGCTGCCTTAGAACTTGTGATAAAAGAAGCTGAACGAGCTTAGTTTCGGGTGTTTCATGAATTTGATGAACTAAATTGTATTGCTCTAATGGATCGCGGGTTAAATTGTAGAGTTCAAACTCTTCCTCAACTGGCTCTGTTTTTGCTGTATGAATCAACATAGTTGCCTCTTTTTTATCTGAAAGCTTTGTTGTGAAAAGCTGGGATGTTTCCACATCCTCGCAATTTGGTGTGGTCCAAAATTGAGGATTATCGAAATAGCGGGTATATTTCCATATTTCTTCCGCGTCATCCTTGCCGGTAGGTAATTTTATAATAATCGTTTCTAAATGATTTGGCTGAATAACCGATGAATAGACTTCCCCATCTAAGGTTGTTTGGTTCAAGCCCTTTGTGACCTCGTCATCTGTCATAAAATAAAGGGGTTCATTTGTCCTCCCGCATGTATTTTCTCCTGTAATAGATGGTGCAAGGTTTCTTCCGACAAAAGGATGTACCTCGGAATGTGTTTTACGAAGTTCTTCCTGTATGTCATCTATATTTATACCAGCCAGACCCAATAATGTAGGAACAATATCCACATGACTGGTCAGTGTGCTATTTTCTTTTGGGACAGAAAATAGCCTTGGACTATGGATTATTAAAGGGACATGCAGAGCCTCTTCATATGCATTATGCCACTTTTGGAACAGTCCGCCATGAGCACCGAGTAGACTCCCATGATCTGAAGTGAAAATAATGATGGTATCTTCATAGAACATCGAATTAGCAAGGGCAGTATAGATTTTAAATAATTCTTCATCTACTTTTTTATGAAGTGAGTAGTAAAGCTGTCTATAAAACTCGGAATCGATGGTTGGCTGAAAGGCATTTTGATAAACGTCTCTATAGCTCATTTGAGCCTTTGGTTTCATTCGTAAATCTTCATTTGATGTAGGTGCCGGTGGGATATCTGGAACTGTTGGGTCAATTTCAAAGTTAAAGGTAGGGCTGAGTCTAGAAAGCAGCCCAAATAGTGTAATATCATGTGGATTTACAAGGGAAGAAACAATAAGCCATGGTTGCTGATGGGTGTAATGATTTTGTTCTAATGATTGAATTAGTTCCACAACTTCTGCTGCATAAAATTCGTCGCGTCCACTTACTCCGACTTTTGCTGAAGATCCTGAGTTTCGAGGGTCCGCTCCATGAGGTTCAGGACCAATCCAACCGTCAAAGCCATATGCATTTAAACGATTTGCGTTTTCGTAGAGCTTTTCTTTTGTAGAATCAGGAATGCCGGTAATTGAATGATAACTTGGAAGTGCATCATGTGTCCCAGGGATTAAAATATCCTCGTCTGAAAGGTGCCATTTTCCTTTCCAAAAGGTTTGATAGCCTGCTGTACGAAAATAGTTGCCTAAAGTAGGTACAGTATTGGAACCAAGCCAAAAAACGTTGGGATCAAATGCTCCTTTGGCTGCCCCGGTTGTTTGCGTGACACCATGAAGTGATGGATAATGGCCGGTAAATAGAGTTGTTCTGCTAGGGGAACAAGCAGTACTGCCGATATAATGATTTAAAAAAGTAAGCCCTTTTTCACGTAAAATTTCTTGAGTAATAAGATTTTCTTTTCTCCATTCTTTTAATGCTTCATCTTCATAACAGGGCGAGAAACGCTCTTCATCGACGATTAAAAAAAGAAAATTGGGTCGTTTAGGCTCATTCATTGGATACAAAAAATTCACCCCTTTAATCAGATATTATATGACACCCTGTTTATAAAGGTTAGAGGATTGTTTAGAATACTGTATGAAGAATCTTTTCTGTGCATGAAAACGTTAGTAATTAAATAGGAAAGGGAGGATATTATGTTTTTTAAAGTATATAGAATCATACATATTGTATGGACAGCCATTTTTGCTTTTTTCATTTCCATACCTATATTGGAAAGAGGGGGCATTGAGCGCGTTGTATACGATGATCTCTTTTTTGTTGTCCTTTGGATTATAGGAGTCGTGTTCTTATTTATTAAGAAATTAACGAAAATAGGCTTTATTTTAACCATCATGCCTTTACTATTTGCGATATTTACTTTTATTTTTTAGCATTTATCATGTTTGACATAACACCTTTAAGTTATATATAATCGTTATGTAACACCTATAGGTTATATTTTAAAATAAGGAGCACCAACAACATGACAAACGAGCAAAAAAATCTGCCGGATATTATACAAACAGTATCGATAGATGCACCTATTCAAAAGGTTTGGGGTTATGTATCAACAGCTGAAGGGATTGCGGAATGGTTTATGCCGAGCGATTTCAAATTAGAGGTTGGCCACGAATTTACAATCCAATCTCCATTCGGTCCATCTCCATGTAAAGTAATTGAAATCGAAGAGCCAACAAAAATTTCGATTCAATGGGATACGGATGGCTGGGGGTTAACCTTCCTTCTAAAAGAAATGGGAAATGAAACAGAATTTACAGTAATTCATGGTGGCTGGAAAGAGGCTAATGCTATCGTACCTAAAGCACAACGTCCACAATCGGCAATTCGTGATAATATGAATCTAGGCTGGGCAGGGATTGTTCAGAAATTAAAACAATTGGTTGAAGCGTAAGTGGCTGCCGAGCTGCAAAAGGCCGATGTGTTTCAGGCGATAGCTGATCCAACGAGGAGAGAAGTGCTGCATCTCCTTTCGGAAAAAAATCAATCCATTGCTGAACTGACATCCCATTTTGAAGTGAGTCGAACAGCTGTTGTAAAGCATCTCAATGTTTTAGCAGAAGCAGGATTAGTCCGCGGTGAGAAGAATGGCAGAGAAAAAATCTATCACCTACAGCCCGAACCCTTGAAGGAATTAAAGGATTGGCTAGCTTACTATGAAAAATTCTGGTATAACAAATTGGCAAAATTGAAGTATGTCGCTGAAAACGATACGTTAAATAAATAGGCAACAAAAAGAATCTATTCTGGAGTATGTCTCCAAAGTAGATTCTTTTTTAACGGATAAGAAAGTATAAACCATTCTTATCCGCATAAGTGCATCTAGGCTTAGGGCTATCGGTCTTTTCGATAGGCCAAGTTTTCTAATATCAAATTACCACCAAAAAGCGCCTGCTAATGCGATTCCAGCAATGGCACCAATGGCGATTCCAATCCCTAGTCCGCTTCCGCCAAAGCCCCAGAATCCCAGTCCAAAACCACCAAATCCACGTTCTGGCATAATCCAAACCATATCTCGATTAACTCTAGTGATTGTACCGACATGACGGCGGCCATTTTTTTCTGTAATGCGAACTTTTTTGCCCATATGACGGTTGCAAAGCTCGTATGTTTCTCTTGGATGCATCATTTTCCCTCCTTTTTTATTAGACTAATCATCAATATATGAAAATATATTTTTTTGACACATGTTAAGAGACTAAAACATACCCTTCTTACAAAATAAATTAGAAGAATAAATAGAACTAAGGCTGGGGGAAAGATAGATGTCAGTTGTTCAAACATTGCCGGATTTGTATAGATTACAAGAAATGGCCAAAAAACTAGTTGGGGATAAGTTGATAGAAATTCATCGAGAAGTGCTTTGTACCCCATTAAAGGGATTTTATCCACAAGCTACTAAGGAACAAATTCAGGGAGAGTTATTAACAAGGGGACTATTTAATCCGTTTGAAAGTGCTGAAATAGAAGGCATTCTGAAGGAGCTTGAAAAAATGCAAGTGTGGGAAGTGGTTCAAGGTGAATTTGAACAGTTAAAAAAACTATGGGATGGACCAGATGTGCCTATTTTCATTTATCCGCTGACAAAGAATCGACCAATAATAGACGGGGATGAAGTGAAAAAAAACGGGGTTTCCTATCAAAATGTCCTATTTCTTTTTATCGCTGCTGAGATTGACCCGGACGATCTAAAAGCATTGCTTGCCCATGAGTATCACCATATCTGCAGACTGTCGTTTTTAAATGAACCACCTCATGAAATCTGCTTGCTAGAAACTTTACTAATTGAAGGAATGGCCGAATGTGCTGTGGAGGAGTCGTATGGTGAGAGCCAGTTATCCCCCTGGACCAAAAGATACCCACAGGAAAAGTGTGTAGAGCTGTGGAAAAAATTCTTCATTCGATTCCTAAATGTAAAAGGTGTGGATAACCATTTTCCGTTTTTGTATGGGGATGAAAGCATAGGACTTCCAAAATGGATTGGCTATTGTCTGGGGTATAGAATTGTCCGTTCTTATATAGAAAATAAGGGAATAAACAATCAACGGCTATTATATAGAACGTCTTCGCGTGAAATGTTGGAGGGCTCCGATTTTAAAGTTTAGCTTTCTCGATGCGCGATGCGATTACTTTTTATATGCTTTGGGTCATCGAAAAAACTTCCCGATACCAGCTACTATTAAAAACCTTAGCCCTTATAACTATTTTTGTAGGATTTGTCTATTAAATTTACAGAATTTTCGTATTATAATTGTCCCAACTACTAAAATAGAAAGGTGTGGGACCAATGGTAATTGAAGACCGGGTGCTTCGAAATGGCTGGATTGCGGCTTGTAGAGATGAGGATGTGAAGGATGAACCGTTGCAAGTAACAATACTTGGTGAACGGGTTGTCCTTTTTAAGAATGAAGAAGGGATTCATGCGTTCAAGGATTTATGTATCCATCGTGGGACGGCCTTATCATTAGGAAAGGTGAAGAATGGCTGTTTGGTATGTCCATATCATGGGTGGGAATATAACTCCAGTGGTGAATGCGTGAAGATACCTCAGTTGCCGGAAGGAGCAGCTATTACTTCCAAAGCGAGAGCCATTTCTTATGGCTGTATGGTCTCCTATGGTTTTGTTTGGGTAAATTTGAACAATAACGAGCCTCCGTTATTTGATTATCCTGAATTTCAAGATGTAAATTATCGGAATATCATTTGGGGACCCCAAGCTGTAAAAGCAAATCCTCCCCGTATTATTGAAAACTTCCTGGATGTAAGTCATTTAGCTTTTGTTCATGAAGGGTTTTTAGGTGTTCAAGTGAAGCCGGAAATCAGTGATTATAAGGTACATGTACAAGATGGAAGAATTTTTACGGACGAGATTATTGTCTTCCAGCCCAATGCAGATGGGACGGGTATTTCAAAGGATGTACTTTATACATATGAAGTGTTAAATCCAATCACGGCACGCTTTACAAAACGGGATCCCTCTACAAATCACGAATTTTCGATGTTTATGACTGTACTTCCTGTGGGTGAATGTGACTGCATCGCCTTTGGAGTGGAATCCTTCAATTATGATATTGGACAAACAGATGAGGAGGCGATTGAATTCCAAAATACAATTTTCTATCAGGACAAGCCGATTGTGGAAAATCAGAAACCAGAGGAATTGCCTCTTGATCTGCAGGTCGAGCTCTCCCTTAAATTTGACCGGTTAAGCATTGCCTATCGAAAATATTTAAAGGAGCAGGGAGTAACATTAGGCGTAGACTGACGGTGAAAGGGGACTTCTTTCTAGAAAGAGGCTGGAACATATGTAGAAATTCTATGAAAATTAGAGGGAAATTATAATAAGAATTTGATGCTTTCTAAATTGATTGCAGTGGAGGGTCGAGTGTAGCTGTCGACTGCGTCATTCGCTACAGAGCGGAGCTTCCTGCGGGAATAGTACGACGCCTAAGACTACAGGCTCAGGGCCGTGCCCGCGAAAAAGCGTACGCGAAAACGAAATCCTTTTTTTCGCACACCGAAAAAACACCATTTTCTCGAAAATGGTGTTTTTGGGTTTTGTCCTAGCCTCAATTGTTAGCGTGCTGCTGCTTCCTTAGCTGCATGTAAACCGACTGTTTTGTTTTTATTCCAAGTGGCATTCCATTGGCTTAAAGCGACAGGTACTTCACCTTGGTATGTTGCAATTTCAATGGTAATTGCAGGAATGCGTTTTTCTTTAATAATCCAAGAAGTGGAGTTGCCGGAGCCGTATTTATAATTATAGGCAGCCCCTTTAGGTCTAATCGGATTATAGCCTGTTAAATTGGCTATTTTATTTACAAGCTTACGATCCCGTTCCAGTTCGCTCGCTGTTTGAACCCCACCCCAGTAAATGATGCTGCCTGATGAGTGATAAGAAACATTTGTTTTGAAATTATGAGTATTTACAAAATCCACAAAGGCCTGTGTTTCTGGTTCAGAGAATGGTTTTGGGCCTTTGTAGTTTTGATAGCCTTTTTTAGAATCGATTTTCTCCCAGCTTACACCGCCGAAATTTCGATTTAAATCCACGCCTCGACCATTGGCTTTCCAGCTTTTAAATGACCCATTTTTTGCATAGGCCTTGGCATAGCTGATATTAGCCGGGTTTTTGAGTGCACTGATTCCTTGTTGAACAAGTGTAACACCATCAGGATTCATCATCGGCAAGAACCAGATGGATACCTTGTTTAATGTATTTCTTACATCCCAGCTGCTGAAGACCGCGTTGCGATTAAATGCGAAACTATAAGTGTCCATCATTTCTAATAATACATTGGTTGTCATATGTTCACGTGCATGGAAGGCTGCATCCATTAATATTTCTTTTTCCCCAGTCCCTACACGCAGGCCATAAATTGCACGACCTTCAGCTGAATAGCCAATAATCTCGCGTTTTGTGAATTCTGGGTATAACAGAGATAATACCTCGATATAATATGACATTTTCGAATAAGAGATCGTTGATTTTCCATTTACAATATCTTTGTGGTAAAGCTCTTCGAATTTTACTTGAGCTTGTTGTCCCATAAAATTGATAATGGCTCTTCCATTACTTTTAGAAATGCCTAGTAAATCCACACCCTTAGCATTATAAAGTGCTCCAATATGATTTCCTTTGGCATCATATACGGCAATATTTTTTTCTGTCATTAAAGCAATAGGGAAGGCTGCCTTTTGCTTTGCTGATAAAGTTAAGGATTTATTTGTTGGCACTGCTGCACTTTTCGCAACCGCATAGGTTACGTTATCTTTTGTGAATAAGTAGTACTTCGTATTTGATGAAGTGGGAACAAAAGTAAACCCATTTTTTAGTGTTCCAAGGGCATAGTACTTATCTTTTACTTTTTTATATAAAGTAGAGCTCCCGGTAGTTGAAATTTCTTTTTTAGAGCCAAAGCCTGTTGTATAGCCGACAGGTAAATAGGCAACTGTGCCTCCGAAGTAAACCTTATAAAATTGTCCGGTTGTGCCGGCAACTACAAACTTTTGGTTAGCTCGGCCATTTTTTACTAAAGCGGTTTTCTTGCTTGCATCTTTGTATAAAATAAAGCCTGACTTTGTTAAGAGTCTATCAGTACGAGATTCTTCTAGTAAGGAGGTAGAATCCTCGGTGAATATTAAATCAGAATACTCTATATAATAATTGATATTCCCGATAGTAACTTGAAAAAGGTTATTATCCTCGGTCCTTGAAACCGTGTATACAGTTGAAGAATTTGTATTGTTTGCCAACACCTTTGTTTTACTAGTGTCTGCAAAGATTTTGGCATTGGCTTTAAGCTGAACTGTAAACAATCCTGTCGTCGATGAAATCGGGACGTAGCCAATAGTTTGTCCAACCTGGACCTCGTAGTTGCTTCCGCTAATTCCAAGTATGCTCATTCTAGTAGATTGAGAGAGCGAGACTACTGCATTAGTTAGATTACTATCTGAATAAATCGTGCTGTTTTCTTTTAATTGAATAATATCTTTGCGATCTGAGACTTGTGCTGCGACCGGTTGATTAGTAGTTGAAACTGATGATGCATCCACTAAATATTTGCCGTTCCCGATTGTAATCTTCACCTTAGATGGATCAGACGTTGGTTCTACAGCATAACTGGTATGACTTTGATGGATAGTACCCACAACTAAACCAGCTGTAGAAAGTAAATCCCCATCAGCGATGATAGAGGCTGTGTAGCTATTTGATGCGGTCTCGCTAATCTCGGTTGCACTAATTGGTAAGTAGCCTATGGTATTCGCTACTTCAATAATGTACAGATTGCTTGATTTTTCAAGAGCATTAAATCTCATGGAGCTTGTACCAGTAACCATAGGAATCGTCATTTGGCTGTCCGTATAAATAGTAAAGGACTCTTTTGTTGCTATTTCGTCAATTACAGTATTGGCAGCTTTTTCTGTAGTACTGATTATTTCTACTTGATTTTTATCGATGGATAGAATGTCTTGTCCAATCGTAATCTCAAGCGTTTTTTCTGAGGTTGCCACACCAATTAGCTCTGCAGCATTTGAAATTGTTATACGATTATTTATGTATTTTTCATTGAAACGAAGAAGGTAATTTTGACCAGGGGTAAGAACATCATATGTATTTTCTTGACCTGATAGATTCATATTTGTTGCTTCAACATTAACCAGAGAAGAATCATCAGCTAAAACATCCTCTTGTGCTGCTGTATTTGCAAGCGTCTGTTTGGGCAGACCGGTTAATAGGGTTGAACAGATTAAGAAAGATGCGAGGACCAAAGAAGAAAGCCTCCTGGTTGTTCTCTTTTTACTCATGAAAATATTTTCCTCCTTTTGTTTATTAAGCTAATAATATCTTATAATAGTTATCATTTTAAATATTTTCAAAAAAATGGACATATTATCCTAAGGTAACTTGAGTAAAAGGAGGCATAATTCTAGAATTAGTACCATTTTTTCTTCATAAAATTACTTTTTTCTGTCAACCCCTTAAAATTTAAATATTCGGATAACTAGGTGCCGACCTACCTGTTAATAAATTTTTTTAAAACAGCTGCAAATAGGTTTAGAACAGTATATGAAGGGTATTTATAGTTTGAAAGATTCATGGATAAAATGTCACAAAATTTATGATAAAAATTCGTAAAATTGTCACATTTGAGTATTGCAATGAATCTATTTCTTTGATTCTTTCGGAATTCCGTGTAACATTAAAGGCAGGAAGGTGATTAAAACTATGTTGAAAATAGAAAATTTAACGAAGGTGTATCGAGGTGGCAAAGTTGCGGTTGATAAGCTAAACCTTGATATCCAAGAAGGAGAGTTTATTGCTTTCATTGGTACAAGTGGAAGTGGTAAGACAACTGCGTTGAGGATGATTAACCGAATGGTCGAACCCACAAGCGGAAAGATGACATTGAATGGAAAAGACCTGACCAAGATGAATGCCGTTACTTTGAGGAGAAGTATTGGTTATGTAATTCAGCAAATCGGTTTAATGCCACATATGACAATACGGGATAATATCACGTTAGTTCCCCATCTATTGAAATGGTCGAAAGAGAAGAAAGACGAAACGGCTCGCCGCTTAATCGAACTTGTCAATTTACCACAATCCTACTTAGATTATTACCCAGCTCAACTTTCAGGTGGTCAGCAGCAGCGCATCGGAGTACTACGCGCGCTGGCAGCAAACCAGGACATTATCTTGATGGATGAACCTTTTGGTGCGCTTGACCCTATTACAAGAGATACACTACAAGATCTGATCAAAGATATTCAGCAACGACTAAATAAAACAGTCATTTTCGTCACCCATGACATGGATGAAGCTATTAAACTAGCAGACCGAATTGCGATTATGCATGAAGGGAAGCTCATTCAATTTGATACCCCTGATAATATTTTAGCAGCCCCTGCTAATGAATTTGTTAAGGAATTTATCGGATCCCATCGCCTCATTCAACAAAAACCAAATGTAAAAACGGTAGATGAAGTAATGATAAAGCCAATTTCGATCACAATTGAAAAAAGTCTCGATGAAGCCATTCGTTTAATGGTAGAAAAACGAGTTGATACGCTATTTGTAACTGATGGCGACAATCGACTACAAGGATATTTAGATGTAGAAAGCTTTACAGGTGCACGTAAGACGAAGAAAAGTGTTTCCGAATGCTATGAAAAAGACGTCTTCTACGTAAAAACTGGTTCTAAACTACAGGATTCTGTCCGCAGAATTCTAAAGCGTAACTTAAAAAATATCCCTGTCGTCGATGAGGAGCACCGCTTAGTCGGGTTGGTTACTCGTGCAAATATTGTTGATATCGTGTATGACACAATCTGGGGAGACGAAGAACCTGCTTCTTCATCACCTGAAATTCATGAAGGATCGGAAAGCTTGAAGGAGTTGATTGGTGGATGATTACCTTTTTCACTGAAAACAGCTCAGAGCTACTATTAAAAACTTGGGAGCATTTTTATATCTCCATGATTGCTCTAGCTTTGGGCGTAATTATTGCCGTCCCAATAGGTATTTTTCTATCAAAATCTAAATATCTATCAAAAATAGTTTTAAGTATTACGAGTGTTCTGCAAACCGTTCCATCCCTTGCCTTGCTGGCTATTATGATTCCGCTATTTGGTGTAGGGAAGGTACCGGCAATCGTGGCACTATGTATTTATTCGCTATTGCCTATATTAAATAATACGTTTATAGGAATGCGTTCGGTAAACGGAAATACCAAGGGAGCGGGTATTGCGATGGGCATGACAACGATGCAGTCCATCCTGTTGGTAGAGCTACCCTTAGCAGTTCCAGTAATTATGTCGGGCATTCGACTATCAGCGGTATATGTCATCGCTTGGGCAACGCTAGCTTCCTATATTGGTGCCGGAGGTCTTGGTGACTTTATCTTTAACGGCCTAAATTTATACCAAGCGGAGCTCATAGTAGGAGGGGCAATAATTGTTACCCTGTTAGCTTTGCTTGCTGACTTCCTATTATCAAAGCTAGAAAAATTAGTCACACCAAAGGGCTTAAGAATAGAAGGGAGTCGAGCATCATGAAGAAAAGACTCCTTTTAGCAAGTGTTGTTATTTTAACTTTATTAATAAGCGGTTGCTCACTATCTGGAAATAAGGAGAGCGGCAACATTAAAATTGCTTCAGTTGTTACAACAGAGGGACAAATTTTGGCTTATATGATGAAATATATGATTGAGCATTATACAGATGAAAAGGCCGAAATTATTAATAATCTTGGTTCAAGTACTGTTGTCCATCAAGCGATGATTAATGGGGATGCCAATATGTCGGCTGTAAGGTATACAGGTACGGATCTAACAGGAGCATTACAGGCAGAACCGATAAAAGACGCAGATGAGGCATTAGCTTTTGTACAAAAAGAATTTGATGCAAGATTTAATCAAACATTCTTCGATTCATATGGATTTGAAAATACCTATGCCTTTATGGTAACGAAGGAAACAGCAGAAAAATATAACTTAAAAACGGTAAGTGATTTAGCTTCAGTAGCCGGTGAACTGGAAGCCGGGGTCGATACATCTTGGATGAATCGAGAAGGGGATGGCTATAAAGCGTTCGTTGAAACCTATGGATTTGACTTTTCCCGTACATTCCCTATGCAAATTGGCTTGGTATATGACGCAGTCGATACAGGAGAACTCGATGTCGTTTTAGGTTATACAACCGATGGGCGTATTGCATCCTACGATTTGGTGGTTTTGGAGGATGACTTAAACTTCTTCCCTCCATATGATGCAAGTCCATTTGCAGATACGGAAGTACTTGAAGAAAAACCAGAGGTTAAAAAAGCAGTGGAACGATTAGTTGGAAAAATCTCTACGAAGACTATGCAGGAGTTAAACTTCTTGGCAGATAATAATTTAATTGAACCTGCTGTTGTAGCGGAAGACTTCTTGAAAGAGCACAAATACTTTTCAGGAGGTGATGAGTAATGCAGGATATGACCCAAATGTCTACCATGGAGCAGTTTTTCTTCTATATGAAAGAAAATGGCTTGTATGTATTTAGTCAGTTTTTAGATCACTTTTTAATTTCGATCTATGGAGTATTATTAGCAGCCGTCATTGGTATTCCGCTTGGAATCCTCATTTCAAAATATGGAAAGCTTTCCAGCGTTGTCATAACCGTGGCCAATATTATCCAGACCATTCCAGCCCTTGCTTTAATGGCTATATTAATGCTTGCGTTGGGATTAGGGAAAACGACAGTTATTGTGACAGTATTCTTTTATTCATTACTACCGATTATAAAAAATACGTATGTCGGCATTACGACAATCAATAAAAGTGTAACCGATGCTGGACGTGGTATGGGGATGACCAAAATGCAGGTGCTATATATGGTTGAGCTGCCTTTATCGCTCTCTGTTATTATTACCGGTATTCGAATTGCCCTTGTCGTGGCGATCGGGATTACCGCAATCGGTGCATTTATCGGCGCAGGAGGACTGGGAGATATTATTATCCGAGGTACTAATGCTACGGATGGAACAGCGATAATATTGGCAGGAGCCTTGCCAACAGCCTTAATGGCTATTCTTTCAGATATCATTCTAGGAATGATTGAACGTAGGTTAGATCCAGTCAAACGTCAGCAGAAGAAAACAATAGCAATCATTTAAAAACTAAAATGCCTAGCCTCATCAATAAGAGGCTAGGCATTTTGCATATTGGAAAATAGAAAACTTTATTATCTGATAAAGGAGATTAACGATTCTCCCTTGGTTACATACTATTGCTTATGGAAGCATGCTCTTGCCTGCTGTACTAAAATAAGGCATGTCCATAGCATAAGTTTAACTATTATATAAAAGGGAATATCCTTTTATCATCTAATGCTCTGAAAATGAAAGGGTTAGTCCAATGATAAATTTTATAGGTATCACCAATGACAATCATTTAGAGAAAAATATTGCGATCAATCAGGCAGTGCTGTCAGATTATAAATGGTTTTGGGTGGATTTTAGTGAACCGACAGAAGATGAATTGAAGCATTTGGCAGACACATTTCACTTTCATCCGCTTGCCATAGAAGACTGCGTACATGAGTTTCAGCGTCCTAAATTGGATTATTATAAAAGTTACACCTTTTATGTCACTCATATTCTGCATGAAGAGAACGAGCTCATTATCAAGGACGAATTAGATTTCTTTGTGGGTGAGACTTGTATCGTTACTTTTCATAAAGTCCCTTCAGAAGAGGTATCTAAAGTATGGAGTAAATTATTAGCACAAGAGTCGCTCACCGGATGGGATCCTTACTACGTCTTTTATGAAATATTGGACAAAATTGTAGATAATTACTTCCCCCTTGTTTATAAAATAGAAGATGAGCTAGAAAAAATGATTGAAAATACAACAAAGCATTCGATGAATCACCTGATGAATGATTTGTTTGAAACGAGAAACATGCTATTGAATCTATTGCATTCTGTTAATCCGATGCGGGATTTGCTTTATCGTATGCTGAATTCCCATCATTTAAATGTCAATCGGATTAGTGAAAGAAGAGAATACTTTTCGGATATCTATGATCATTTGCTGAAGCTTTCGGAAATGGTCATGACAAATCGTGAAGTGACGGCGGATATAAGAGATAGCTATTTATCATTAAACTCTCATCAAACCAATAATGTGATGAAGCTGCTTACCATTATTACGTCAATTTTTGCTCCATTAACCTTTATAGCCGGAATTTATGGCATGAACTTCGAAAATATGCCGGAGCTATCATGGAAGTATGGATATGTTTTTTCTCTGGGTTTGATGGTCATAATAGGGCTGATCATGTTGCTTTGGTTCAAAAGGAAAGGCTGGTTTAAATAACTATTCTATATTCCAACCCCCGATGCTATTTCATTTTTAAGCTCAATAATATCAATAATACGCCGCTAAATATGCAAAAGATTCTTGGGAACGAAATTTTATCGCCTAAGCCTGCAACCCCTAAACTGGTTGTAATAATTAGAACAAAGGGTCCCACTAAAGCTAGCATGGAGTTTAGTGCTAAAGCTTTTTCTAAATCCTGTGATTTATACATTAAGCCGGCTACCGTCAGTTCAAGACTTCCAGAAATTACTCGTATTAACACCATATATAGTAACGCTGATGCCACATCCACCATCCTTTCGCTTTGATATGAAAGTTTATGCTTGTCCGTTAGTGAATATTTGTTAAAAAAATATGAACAAGCAAAAATCTCCTTAGTATAGTGTGCATATAACAAAAAGAGTCGCTCCTCTTAAAGGAGCGACTCTTTTGAATATGGGAATTATAATTTGTTGATTACACCGTGAAGAGTTTCTGTTAGCTCTTCGTCATATTTAGCAAGCTCGATTAGGTTAGCTAAACGTTCACGTAAAATATGACGTTCGATAACTAATTTTTCATCTAATACACTTACTAATAATTCAATAATTAAGTTATTGCGAATAGCTAATGCTTCGCTTTCACGTTCTGGACTAATTTTAGCATTTGGTTTTAAAACTGAATTACCCATTGAATATTCCCCCTAAGTGGTTTCGCTTTATCGTTTTGATTTTATCACATTATTCTTCATTTATAAATGTTGGAACGTTTTGTTTTTATATCAATCCAAATACGAAGAAGGAATTTTAAAGAAGTATTTAGAATATATATTTTAGTGCGGAATTTGCTGTTTATGAAAATAAGGGGGAAAGAAAATGAGAGGGACAATTCATAACAAAAAAAGAGAAGTAACGGAAGAAGAGGCATACGAATTCCTGAAAGCGGCTCAAGTTGCACATGTAGCCTCAGTAGGTGAGGATGGCTACCCATATGTCATTCCATTCGTTTTTGTATATGAGGAAGGGACAAAGCTGTATGTACATATCGGAAATTTGCGTGAAAGTCATTTTTGGGAAAATACTAAGGTGAATGAAAAGGTTTGTATCGAGGTTTGTGAAATGGGCGATATTGTTCCAGGTAAAAAATATGCCTGCCAATCCGCTTTAGGCTATACAAGCGTGGTTGTATTTGGAACGATTAAACATATAGAAGCGGATGCCAAAAAAGAATGGTTTTATGATCGTCTTTGGAAAAAGTATGGTGATCCGAATTGGAGTTTTGAAAAGGAAGGCTACCCAGCTTTGCCGAAAACCGAGCTGTTCGAAGTAGAGATAGAGAAAATTACAGGGAAATATAGTGAAGCACTAAGCCATTAAATGCGAAAGTGAAAAGGAGACAGGTTCGCTAATGGCAACCGCTTCTCTTTTATAGTGCAAAAAGGGAAAAAACAGTGTAAATAAAGCATGGTAATTCATTTATAATGAATCGCCATGCTTTAAAATTATTAAAACCCTTTAGAAATTTCTTTAAGAATACTTAGGCGGAGAATATCCGTCTAATGTAAAGACTGGAGGCTTTAGAAGCATATATAAGTGGAGAAATTCCGATTAACAGCTCTAAATAAGCCCAAATTCGAGGATCTGGGCAATATAAACGGAAAATCTCCATTTATTTTAGGCGGAATGTAAAAATTTTTTAATTTAAACGGAAATTTTCCCTTTATTTTTCAAACTCCGTAAATCTCCGTGATTCCACTCTTCGGAAATGATCATTCTTTTTTTCACTAGGATGATTTCTCGGTTGTTGTCCTAATTTCTTTGTATCTTTTGACGCGATAAGGATTTTTTCGCTCTGTATACATAATTTTATCTATAAAGTTCAATGTTTCATCCACATTGGTTATATTTCTTATGTTATTGTCACCGTGTCCGGCATTAATATGAAGTTTTAAGGATGCTCGCTTTTTGCCGGTTATGTTATTTATCTTCTTGGCAAATTCTACTGATTGCTCAAAGGGGACTATTCGATCGTTTGTGCCATGAATCATGTAAATTGGAGGGAAATCTTGCGTTATATAATTGATCGGACTCGCAATCTTCGCATCTTCGGCATTTTCTCGAACATTGAATCCCATGAGCTTGTTTGCGATATTAATGCTGTTGTCGGGTAGTTTTGTGATATCTGAAATTCCAAACCAGGATACTACCCCTTGCACCTCGGAGGAAGCATTTGAATGTCCCATTGAAAGGTCCTCCATTTCTTCCATTCCATTTGTTGCAGCAAGCATACTTGCTAAATGTCCCCCAGCTGAATTTCCCCAAACGACAATATTTTGAGTATCCAGCCGATATTGCTTTGCATTCGCTCTTATAAATCGGACGGCAGCTTTTACATCATGTAGCTGAGCTGGCCATTTTGCCTCGTCAGTTAATCTATAGCCGACATTAATGACGACATAGCCTTGTTGTGTGGCCATTTGAAGCGTTTTTAGTGATGCAGATTTACGGTCCCCACTAGACCATCCTCCTCCATGAAGTGCGACAATTGTCTTGTAGGGCGGATTCCCGATTTTAGGATAAATGATGTCTAGTTGCTGTCGTTCATTTTCTGTATCAGTGTAAGGGATATTAAGATATCTTTTTTTAAATTGGTCCATATCGATGTATTGAGAGGTGCCTTTTATGGCTTCATCTACATCAATTTCTTCTTCACTGTCTGCTTTTAAATTATTTGTGAGTTGATCCAGGAGCTGTTCATCTGCCTCGCCGGTAATCGTGATGTCAACATTTGATGAGTTGGTCTCACCGGAAGAGGTATCTTGATTTTCTTGGGCAAGGATAAAAGCAGAGCTACCAACACTGATAAAAAAAATAAGACCAATCATAATTTTAGGAAATCTTTGCATAGTTACCTCCCTAAGTCAGCCAGCTTATTTGTCTGATTTATTTTTTCCGGTAAGTATGCGGCTATACAAAGGAGTTAGTTCGTTATATACCAATATTTTCTATTATTAAAAGGTGAATTCTGCTATAAATGAATTAGATAGGGGGATTTCAGCATGAAATGGAAGGACTATCCTCGGAATGTAAAGGTGAGATTATTAACTTCTTTCTTTAATCGTGCACTTTCATCCGCGGTATTGCCTTTTATGGCCTTATTTTTTGCGCAAGAATGGAGTAAAGTGTCTGCTGGTGTATTTTTGGTATTTACGGTTGGCGTTAGTTTTATTTTTAATTTGCTTGGCGGGTACATGGCAGATCGATTTAGCAGAAAGAAACTTCTTTTTATCTCATCCTTCTTTACAGCGTTAATGTTTTTACTCATGACCATTAGCTTGTTGCAAAAGGAAAACCTTGTTCTATTATTTGCATTTGCTTATATAGGATTCACTATAACAAGCAGTATTGAATATCCAACAATGGATGCACTAATAATCGATTCCACCACGCCTGACAATAGGAAAGCGATCTATACTGCGGACTATTGGCTATTCAATTTATCGATGGCAATAGGGAGCGCATTAGGCGGACTTCTGTATGTAAGCCATCAGATTGAATTATTCGCAGTGTTAACCATTGTATCTATACTGATTTTTGTCGTGTATGGGTTTTGGTTAAAAGACATAAAAAGAACCACTCTTAAGCAAGAACATACAAATCCGATAAAAGATGTTGTACATAATTATAAAGTAGCATTTCAAGATCGCTCTTTTGTGTTGTTAGTAATTGGTTTAATGTGCATTAATGCGGCTGAATTGTCGTTAAATAATTATATTGCCGTTCGATTGTCGGAAAGCTTTGATCCAATCTTTATGGGTGACTTTCAAATATCGGGCATAAGAATGCTTAGTATATTAAATGTGGAGAACATGCTGCTTGTAGTATTCCTTACATTTTTCATTAGTCGCTTAACAGATCGATTCAGTAAGAAGCGTGCCATTTTAATGGGGCTAATTATATATGGGCTTGGCTATATCATGGTTACATCAGCAAATCCATGGTACTTATTATTATTTTTTAATTTTATCGCAACAATTGGGGAATTGATTTACTCGCCTATTGCCAGTACTGAAACAGCGAATATGATGCCGGAAGATAAAAGAGGCTCCTATTCTGCTTTTGCAAATTTAGGTTATACAGGGGGAGATCTCATTGCGCGATTTAGCATTATTATTGGTGCATTTTTAATGCCGACCCAAATGTCTATCTATATAGGAATTGTTATCGGAGTAGGCATTCTCTTGGTGTATAAAGGGTTATTTAAAAAAACCCGAGAAAGGTGAATTTCTCGGGACTTTGACTAGATCATCATCATTAAAGCGTCTTCACCGATTGTCCCTTTTACTATACCCATTTTTTCAGCTTCATGTGTAACGGATTCTAAAGGTGCTTTTAATAATTCATCGATTGTTTTTACACCAACAGCACGACCTGCAATGATTTTCCGATCTGCCAATTTACTATTTAAAAGTCCAACATCTAATGCACCACACATAATGTACCCATTTTCGTTTGATACAGTTAAAAGCGTGGTTTTTGGTAACCGTACAGTAACAGCAGTAAACATGTGTCCGTTTAATTCGATTGGTTCTATCGAAACCATATTTATCGCCCCTTTCCTTTATAAAATATGGAAGGGTGAAAAAAGTGTTCCCAAGAACAATGAATTTGTAATGGAGAAGTGCACGAAGAATTAATATTTTTTTTTGCTAAAATGGAATGAAAAACAAAAAACTTTTCATACTAATATCAGCTTCACAAAGTGATTAAACATGATGAACAGGGGTGTTACCGTTGCAGCATTAGGATGCAAGTCCAAATGTCTCTTGAAACACTAGGCTTGATATAGCGTAAAGAAGCTTTTCAGGTTTATGCATCATGGAAGTTTTGTGAACGTGCCCGGAATTTTTATTCCGGGTTTTTCTAATTAGCAAAACTATTAGTAAAGAATTTAGAATTAATACGCATGATTTGTTACGAATGTTTAATACTAAATATGATTCACGTTAAGAAATCTACTATACGACAACAGGGGTGTGACTGATGGATAAGAAGGGTATTTTTGATCCTCATTTTTCAAGAAATCACAGCAACTGGGGAAAGCCAAAGTTTCAAAAATCTCAAGTGAATGGTAAAACGGAGATATCACTCCATAACCAAATTTTGAGAACGGATGCTAAGGCTAGACATTATTAGGTCAGTAGATAGGGATTTCAGTGAAGCAAAGCCCGGATTCTTCCGGGTTTTTTTAATATTAAAGGTCCGAAAAATGATTTTCCATAATAGTTATAATGTTTACTTCAGCAAGATTAGGGGAATATAAGCTAAGTTATACGTTTTAGAGGAGTTGTTTTGTGTGAAGGAAATTATTAAAAATCCGGTTTTTACAATAGCGGCCTTGATTATATTGTTATTAGTCATTCTAGGTGCTATTTTTCCGGTTCGCTTTGGGGAAGTAGCGACCAGCATATTTGATATGACGACCCGTAATTTCTCATGGTTTTATTTGCTTTCTGTTTTTGTCATAATTCTCTTCTTATTATTCTTGGCAATCAGTAAGTTTGGCTCGATCCGACTTGGCGGAAATGATGCAAAACCGGATTTCTCTTATATCACTTGGATTTCTATGTTGTTTTCAGCCGGCTTGGGAGTGGGTCTGGTGTTCTGGGGAGTGGCTGAGCCGATGAGTCATTTTTTTACTACTCCAACAGATAATGTGGAGCCTTTATCAACAGAGGCAGCAAGGCTAGCAATGGGCTATTCCTTCTTTCACTGGGGAATCAGCCAGTGGTCTGTGTATGCACTGATGGGACTTGTGATGTGCTATATGCAATTTAACAAGAAAAAGGATTTACTTATTTCTACATCTCTTGAGCCTATCACGGGTTCTAAAAAAGGAATTAAAAATCTAATTGATATTTTTGCTGTAATCGCCACTGTAATGGGTGTAGCAACTTCTATTGGTTTAGGGGTTTTACAGACCAACGGAGGTTTAAATGCCGTATTTGGCATGCCTATTAATTTTTTAGTTCAATTAGGAATAATAGCCGTTATGTTTATCGGTTATATGCTGTCATCTACCACTGGCTTACAAAAGGGAATCAAGATTTTAAGCAACGTCAATATGGGATTGGCCATTCTTTTACTAGCCTTTGTGTTCATTATGGGACCGACTGTATTTATATTAGAAACTTTTACGTTAGCGATTGGAGATTATATATCTCATTTCGTTGAATATAGTTTGCGCTTGCAGCCATATAAAGAAGATACTTGGGTAAAGGATTGGACAGTGTTTTATTGGGCGTGGGCGATTTCTTGGTCTCCATTTGTAGGGGCATTTATCGCCAGGGTTTCAAGAGGGCGAACAATAAGGGAATTTATATTCGGTGTTTTAATCGTTCCGCCTGTTATCTCTTGTTTTTGGATTGCAACCTTCGGAGGAACTGCAATTTGGTATGATTTACATCAAAATACCAATATAGCAACGTTAGTAAATGAAGATGTGACCGTGGCCTTATTCCAGACGCTGAATAATCTGCCTTTATCTATGATTGCGTCTGTGGTTGGGATTGTTCTTATATTTACTTTCTTAATTACATCTGCAGATTCAGCAACCTTTATAATGGCGAGCATGACATCTAATGGGGCCATCAATCCGGCAGTTGTTACAAAACTAACATGGGGAGTTTTAATGGCAGCTATCTCGGGCGTATTGCTTTATGCTGGCGGGTTGGATGCATTACAAACAGCCTCGCTAATAGCGGCATTGCCATTTATCTTTATTGTTTTATTACTTGGCATCACCCTGTGGAAAATGCTGGGTACCGAAATGATCCCGATTAAGAAGCATGAAATTAAGCGATTAAAGAAAATGCGAGAGCATATTGAGCGGGAGAACGAGCTGAAGAAACAAGCTGAACGAAAATAGTGGCATGTCAGTATAAATGAATTCCAGGCCCGGAGACTTATTTCTCCGGGTTTTATTTTGTTTACTCAATATCGGATGCTGCAGGTGAAGCAATAAGTGCATCTTAATGCAAAAAACTGGTTCTAATATTAGCTTCTATAGCATAAAAACAAATATGCAAAAGTCTATTTTTTATGCCGTTATATAGGAGCAAATTTATAGTAAGACAAGGGAAAAAACATTGGAACTACGTCTTAGGTCTGATACTGAAATATTCCCTCAGTCGGTTAACAGGTGATAGGAGATATTCTATTATTAGTAGTAAGATATCAACGAAGGGGTAATAGGATGGAAAGTAAGAAGGTTTACTTATTACTGACTGATACAGGCACGATATTTACACGAATGATCAAGCTTTATACAAGAAAGCCTTATAATCATGCATCGATTGTATTTGATGAATATTTTAATGAAGTCTATAGTTTTGGAAGAAAAAGACCAAAAAATCCTTTTGTAGGTGGATTTGTAAATGAGGATGTAAGACAAGGGTTATTTAAAAATGCCAGATGTGCCATTTATAGTTTCGAAGCGCCGGATCAGCAAATTGAAAAAATGAAAAAATTTATTAGCCAAATTGAGATGGAAAAGCATCTCTATCGTTATAACCTCTTGGGGCTGATTACTTTTATTATAAATAAACCATATCAAAGAGAAAGAGCCTATTTTTGCTCTGAGTTTGTAGCGCAGGTTCTAATTGAAGGCGGTGTTGGGAAATTTCAAAAGCCAAATTCATTAGTGTCGCCAAATGATCTGCAAAATTTGAAGAACCTGCACTTAGAGTTTGAAGGACAATTGGCTGACTTGCTTGAAAGTGAAACTTCCAATGAGGTTTATCCCGTTATTTATTAATCAAAAATCGATTAACACTAAAATGTTATACAAAGCATTTTGGTGTTTTTTACATTCTCATAAGGGTAAGTATAAACAACAAAGCTTAAGAAAGACTAAAAAGAGTGAACGAGAATGAGGTGAACCTATTGGAAAATCAAATGCCAAAAGATCAAGGGATCGATCATAGTATCGGCCTGTTAAAAGAAGGCTATCACTTTATTTTGAATCGGAGTGAGAAGTTTCAATCTAATGTTTTTGAAACGCGTCTTTTAGGGCGAAAAGCTATTTGCATGATTGGGGAGGAAGCAGCAGCCATTTTTTATGATCCACAAAAGTTTCAAAGGAAGGATGCAGCGCCCAATCGAATTGTCCAAACATTGTTTGGAAAGAATAGCGTTCAAACCTTGGACGATGAAGACCATCGCAAAAGAAAAGAAATGCTTATGTCGGTTATGTCGGAGGAGCATTTAAATCATTTATTTGAGCTAACACAAATGCAATGGGAGCAAGCTCTCGATAAGTGGAGCAAAATGGAAAGCATTGTCTTTTACGAAGAAGTAAAAGAGATGCTATGTAATGTGGCGTTTAAGTGGATTGGGTATCCTTTGCATGAAAGAGACGCTCAGAAGATGACAAAAGAGCTAGCTTCGATGTTTGAATCTGCTGCAGCCATTGGTCCAAACCATTGGGCAGGCAGAACCTTTAGAAACCAAGCAGAAAAGATGATTCAAGAGTTGGTGCAGGATACACGCGAGGGCAAAATAAAGTTTTCGCAAAATACAGTCCTACATCGGTTTGCGTTCCATAAAGATGCTAAAGGTGATTTGTTGGATATTGAAACAGTGGCTGTGGAAGTTCTTAACATGCTAAGGCCAATTGTTGCCATCTCAATCTATATTAACTTTTCGCTTTTGGCGCTGATTGAATTCCCGGAGGAAAAAGAAAAACTTCGATCATTTAATGACTACTCTAAATTGTTCGTCCAGGAAGTGAGAAGGTTCTATCCTTTCTTCCCATTTGTTGCAGCAAAAGTAAGATCCGATTTCACATGGAATGGATATGAGTTTAAAGAAGGAACGTTAACGTTGTTGGATTTGTACGGAACAAACCATGATCCGGTAAAATGGGAGGATCCTCATAAGTTTAATCCAGAGCGCTTTACGCATTGGCAAGGAAGTCCATTTGGTTTCATTCCACAGGGTGGAGGGGATTACTATCTTGGTCATCGCTGTGCGGGTGAACAAATCACGCTAGATGTCATGAAGATCAGTCTGGATTACTTAGTCAACCGAATGGAATTTACAGTACCCGAGCAGGATTTGGGTTTTGAAATTGATGACATCCCAAGCATTCCTAAAAGCAAAATCATACTCGAACAAATCGCAAGAAGCCGAAGTCACTAGTGGATTTCGGTTTTTTTGTTTGGGAGAGGTAACGGAGCTCGATTCCCTAAGTAACTGCAAAATTATGACATTATTCTTTAAAGAAAAGTCGATTGATGAAGGATTTTTGTTCGTGCATATCGAACATTAAAGATATAAGAAAACCTATTAGGAGATGAATTTCTTGCATCAAAATAAGGAAGAAATCTTAATGCATTTAGAGAATTCTGTCGAGTGGGTAAAGAATTTGGAGAAATTAACAGAGTCTCAGTGGAAGACGCCTATAGCCAAAGGGAAATGGACAATTGCGGAGGTAATAGGACATTTTCCTGCCTGGGATCAATTTGTTTTAGAAGAACGCCTTCCCTACTTGTTTAACAGTGTCGCTCTCCCGAAAGGTCCGGACGTAGATGAGTTAAATCACCAATCATCGAAAGTTAGCAAAGCCAAAACAAAAGAAGAAGTCATTTCAGCATTTATTGCAGCAAGAAGAAGCTTAATCATAGGCATTAACAATGTTGCGGATGAATTATGGGAAACTCCTCTTAGAATTGGCGACACATCTTTAAAGCTAACGGACTATTTAAAGGGAGTGGTTGAGCATGATCACCATCATTTCAAGCAAATTGAGGAAGTCTTGGAGGAATCGCAAGGAGAGTCTATAAGCTCGAAATAAATGCAATCTTATATAGGGGGGAAGTCTCATGGATGAAAGATATCCAATTGGCAAATTTGAAAAACCTGAAATTCTCACAGAAGATTTAGTAAAAGAATGGATTCAAAATATAGACGATTATCCGAAAGAGCTAAGTAGACTAACAGGTTCTTTAAGTGAAGAAGAAATGAATCTTACTTATAGAAAAGGTGCATGGACTATTAAGGAACTTGTTCATCATATAGCCGACGCACAAGTAAATGTTTATACCCGCATTAAATTGGCTTTGACAGAAGAGAATCCAACAATTAAGCCATTTGAGGAAAATGGATGGGCAAGTCTTGTAGACTCTAATTTACCAACGACTTCTTCATTGCAAATGATAGAAGGGTTACATGCGCGGTTAGCATATTTAATGGGACAGCTGACAAAGGAACAATTGGAACGGAAATTTACACATCCCGATACAGGTACACAAACGGTTGACTCTACACTTGCTTTTAGTGTATGGCATGTAAACCATCATCTTGCACATATTCAAAATGCTTTAGCAAAAAGGACTACATAAGAAACCAGCCTCATTTTGAAAATACTATCCATCAAAATGAGGTTTCTTTATGAGGAGGAAAAAGATGAATGCAAAGCTTGTAAGGGTGGGCACAATCTACATACCAGTTCGGGAGGTTGATATAGCTGCCAAGTGGTATGAAGAAAAGTTGGGCGCAGATATTTCGTATATTGATAACTCTAAAGCTATTCTGAATTTTGCAGACCAAAGTTTTTTTCTTGTTCAATCTCCACCTGACGAGAGTGCAAATTTTATTGATAGCAATGGGGAAGAGCGTTTTTCGGTAACCTTTGAAGTAGATGGTTTGGAAGTACTCCGCCAGCTTCACGATGAATTTAGCAGTAAACAAGTGCTGGTAGGGGGAATCGAGAATCGAGGGCATGCTGGGCGAAACTTCATTTTTCAAGATTTAGACGGAAACAAATTTGATGTTTGGAGCGAGTTAAGCGCCAAGTATAAAGAACAATATTCTGAACAAATAGGAGGAGAAGGATGAATCGTTTAAATTTACTGACCTTAGGTGTAAAGGATATGAAAGAGTCGCTTCATTTTTATAGAGAGGGGCTTGGTTTTGATGTAGTGGTATACGGCGAGGAGTCAAATCCAGATGTCATTTTCTTTAATAATAACGGGACAAAAATTTCCTTATTCCCTATTGACCGATTAGCCAAGGATATTAATGAGCAGCAACCGCCTGAAATTGGAACGGGGTTTGGTGGAATCACATTAGCCTATAATGGAAAGTCAAAGCAGGAGGTAGATGAAGTCTTTGCATTGGCTGAAAAAGCGGGGGCTAAAGTCGCAAAACAACCAGAAACTGTCTTTTGGGGTGGATATAGCGGGTATTTCCAGGATCCAAATGGCTACTATTGGGAGGTAGCCTACGGTGAGATGTGGGAATTTGATGAAAATGAAATGCTCATTATAAATAATGAGTGAATTGGTTTTTCACAAAGCTTCCACTTATGATATAATTCATGTCAAATGAAGAGAAGGGAAGATGGGTGGCCGATGATTTTATAATCTTATTTTTATTTTTGAAATTAAAAATTCAAGAAATTAAAAATAGGATTAGTCTGCCCATTTTTCCATAAGCGTTCAATTGCTATAATATATAGCTTATTTAATATTGCTAAAAACTGTGTCGACTAGATATATTTTAGCAATATCTAAGTTGTAACTTATGAAGTCCAGGAAAGCTCTAAACTTTTCTGACTGTTAAAAATGAGACTAATCCTTCCAAGATGATTTGGGAGGATTTTTATTTTTTTCAACATGCAAAATCCTCCTCTTTAAAAGAAGGGATGCGACTATTTATGCAAGAACTATTAAAATTGCAAGACCTCAAATATGAAATTATTGATAACACGATTTTTGAAAATGTAAATGGAACGGTGCATAGTGGGGATGTTATCGGAATTATCGGCAAGAACGGGGCAGGGAAGTCTACCTTGCTTCGAATGATTTCAGGGGATCTCCCATTATCACAGGGAAGATTAAACTGGCTACAACAACATGTAACGATTGAAATGGTAGAACAGGAAACAGAAGATTTTTCAGCTGAACTGCTTGAGACAGAAGAAGCGAGTATTTTAGCAAAGTGGATGGTGCCTTCAAACTGTTATAGTGAATTAAGTGGTGGGGAGCGGCTAAAAGCAAGACTGGCAAAGGGATTCTCTCGAAATGCACAGCTTCTGCTACTGGATGAACCAACTAATCATCTCGATGAGCAATCTACAAAGGTTTTGATGGATTATATAAAAAATTACAAAGGGACGATAATTCTCGTATCTCATGACAGGTACTTTTTGGATCAAGTCGTAACAAAAATTTGGTCACTGGAGGAAAGGCAGCTAATTGAGCATAAAGGACACTATACAAGCTATATGAAAGAACGGGAGCGTCGAAGGCTGACGCAGCAGCGTGAGTATGAGAAACAGCAGCAGATGATTCAAACAATTGAAAGCCAATTAAGCGAGCTCACTGCCTGGTCCCAAAAAGCACATGCCGATTCGACTAAGCAGGAGGGGTTTAAAGAATTTCATCGAGTAAAGGCAAAGCGAACAGATGCCCAAATTAAATCCAAAAGAAAACGCCTCGAAAAAGAATTAGAGCATTCAAAGGTAGAACAAGTAAAGCCTGAATACGAGGTGCAGTTTACTTTAAAGGCTAATGCAAAACGTGGAAAACGATTTTTGGAGGTAAAGGACCTGCAAAAATCCTTAAACAATCGCTCATTATTTGAAAAAGTGAGCTTTACCATCCAGCACGGTGAAAAGGTAGCTTTAGTCGGACCCAATGGAAGTGGAAAAACGACACTTTTAAAGATTTTAATGGGTGAAATAAAAGCCGGGGGTGACGTTTGGATATCTCCTTCAGCGAATATCGGCTATTTAACCCAAGAAGTGTTTGATTTACCTTTAGCCAAAACCCCTGAAGAGTTGTTTTATCGAGATACCTTTGAAGAAAGAGGAAAGGTACAGAATCTTATGAAACACTTAGGATTCGGGATGGCAGCCTGGAAGGAACCTATTCAAAATATGAGTATGGGAGAAAGAGTGAAGTGTAAGCTGATGGTTTATATATTGGAAGAAAAGGATGTCCTGATTTTAGACGAACCAACGAATCACCTAGATCTACCTTCCCGGGAACAGCTTGAAGAAACGCTATCAAAATATACTGGGACTTTGTTGATTGTATCGCATGACCGCTACTTCCTCGAAAAAACAACGAGTAGTACGTTAGAGATTAAAAAAGGAACAATCACTAAATACTTAAAAGAGATGCCGGCTCAAATAGATACGCAAAAAGAACGGCTTTTGAAGCTCGAAACGGAAAGACAGGAAGTGCTTGGCAAGCTTAGCTTCATGACTGCAAAAGACCCTCAATATTCAGAGCTGGATACAAAGTTTAATGAATTGACCAAGGAAATTAATCAAATAAAGAAAAATTTATAATAAGTGAGCCCTAAAGGATTCAATTTTGATTCCTTTAGGGCTTTTTATGAATGAAAAAATTATGTATGGCAATTCTTGAGCATCACATAATAACTTTACCATTGCCTAAATTAGTAGGAAGAAGGTGATCAGATGTCACCGTTCTATAAAAAAAGAACGAAAAGCAAGCAGCCAAAAGTTACAATGCCGGTAAGCGAAATTTTAAAGGACAAAGAAAACAAGAAGATAGCATTAAACATAGAAGAGAATATTGAGGAATTTAATCGAATCTTTAAAAATGATATTGATTTTCTTGTTCGACGATTCTCTCTTTTTGGTTCCCGTCCTGCAGCTCTTCTATGTCTAAAATCATTGGTTGGAAAAGAGGAGATTGAAAGAGATATTGTAAAACCCCTGCAAGACAGTAAACTTCCTATTGATCAATCGATACATGAAATTGACTATATTTTAAATAGTGTTCTTTATTATTCGGATGTGAAGATAGTTGCAGATGTTTCGCCTTTAATACAATCACTAACATTAGGAAAAGCGATAATATTAGTTAACGGATACAGTGAAGCTCTAGAATTGGATGCAAAGAAACCTGAAAAACGCGCTATAGAGCAGCCTGAAACAGAGCGAGTAGTTCGTGGAGCTAGAGATGGATTTATTGAACAACTGGGAACAAATGTAGCGTTACTTAGGTACAGACTCCCTGTTCCAGAATTTCGGATTGAATCGACGGAAGTGGGGACAAGAACAAGATCAAAAGTAGCGGTTTGCTATATGGAAGATATTGCAAACGAAACATTGGTTCAAGAAGTAAAGGAACGGATTGATGCCATCAATATGGATGGTATTTTGGATGCAGGATATGTTGAACAGTTTATACAAGATACGCCTTGGTCTCCTTTTCCTCAAATTCAAAACACAGAGAGACCTGATAAAGTAATAGGAAATATATTAGAAGGTAGAGTAGCTATTTTGGTGGAGGGAAGCCCTTTTGCATTAATAGCCCCTGCCACATTTAATCAATTTTATCAGACAAGTGAAGACTACAATGATCGGTGGATAATCTCCTCGGTTATTCGGACAATCAGGATTCTTGCGCTTATTTTTTCATTGACTTTTTCATCGTTTTATGTGACGGTCCTTTCATTCCATCCAGAGTTAATACCTGGAAAATTTGTTGTGGCAGCATCCAGTGGTAGGCATGGGGTACCATTTCCTGTATTTATTGAAGTTTTAGTCATGGAGATGGCAATGGAAATTTTACGAGAAGCGACTGTCCGAATGCCGCAACAGGTAGGTGGTGCCTTATCCATAGTTGGTGTGTTAGTAGTTGGACAAGCAGCTGTACAAGCTGGTTTTGTAAGTCCCATTACAGTGGTAATAATAGCGATGTCAACGATTGGTTCGTTTGCAACGCCTTCCTACAATGCCGCAACAGCATTTCGAATGCTTCGTTTTGTATTAATTATTTTAGCGGGTATTTTGGGACTATTAGGGTTAGTTTTGGGACTTATTATTATACTCAACCATATGCTTTGTTTACGTTCTTTTGGAGTACCGTACATGGTTCCGTTTTCTCCAGGAAGTGCTAAGGGGATGAGAGATTCAGTAATACGCTCACCTTTTGCTTGGTTAAAAGAGAGACCACCAAGTATTAATCCAAAAGATAAGAAGAGGGTGGGAAAAAGGGTAAAGGAAAAAACGACTTATAATTTCTTGAATGAGGATGGTGGAGATGAGGATGAGACATAGCGACTATATTTCCCCCATTCAATTAGCAGTTATTATCATTAGTACAATGCTTGGTATTTCGTTGTTAATATTGCCGAAAATGGTAGCTGATTATGTAGGGGTTGCTGCTCCACTTGCAACGGCATTTGGTATTGGGGTTTCTTTTTTGGGACTACTAGCCTTTGCATTATTGGGTAAACGATTCCCTAAAGAAACGTTAATTAGCTATAATAAAACGATTTTAGGCAAATTTGTTGGAACGATTTTCAACCTACTATTTATCAGCATAACGCTTTTAATATTTGGTTTAGAAGCAAGACAATTTTCGGAAGTATTAGTGGGTGCATTACTACCTAATACACCATTCTATATATCCATTATCTTTATAATTATTGTTTGTGCTTCTATAAATTTTAGTAATGTGTCCAGTTTTACCTATATCCATTTCTTTTATTTCCCAATTCTAGTTATACCGTTATTTGTCGTCATCGCTCCTTCATTTGGAGATGCAGAGATGTACCACTTATTTCCCATAACTGGACATAATGTAACAGGAAAGGAATGGTTTAATGGTGCAAAGATTATCACTCAAGGGATTTCTAATTTTATCATCATATCTATGGTAATCCCCTATATGAAGAATGTGAAAGCGGTAGTGAAAAGTAGTGTGTGGGGATTTTTAATTGGTAGTAGCTTTGTATTTAGTACAGTTTTAATCTGTATAGCCGTTTTTGGAGATATAAAAATTGGTGATATGTATTGGCCAACTCTTGTATTAGCACGAATGCTTCATGGTCCAAGCGAGATACTTTCTAGAGTGGACGCGATATTCCTTGTAGGTTGGATAGTTGCAGTTTTTACAACACTACTTTCTTATTATTTTATTTTTGTGCGAGGAGTAGCTGAAATGTTTCAGACTAAAAAGTTTCGCATGATATCGTTTATCGGTGTGCCAATTGCTATTAGTATTGCTATGATTCCTCAAGATACTTATGAGTTGTATAACTATATTAAAAGTGCTGCATTCATTGACATTATTCTTGTCATTATTTATCCAATAATATTGCTAATGATTGCAAAAATTCTTCGTAAAAAAGGGGAAGCAGGATGAAAATGGTATTTCGATTTTTCCTTTTAGGAATGGCATTACTATTTTTAACCGGATGCTGGGATCGTTACGAATTAGAGGAGCGTGCAACTATTTTAGGGCTGGCAATAGATTATGCTGATGAATCAACAGAGGATTTTACAATTCCTGAGGTTTCCCATTTAAAAGGGGAATTTCCTGGCGGTGAAGATACGCTATATAAAATAACTGCACAATTAGCTGTACCTGGAAAGATTAAATTAGGACCAGAAGGAGGTAGTGGTAGCGGAGCAGATAAAACATCTTGGGTTTTAGAGACAGTAGGTTATACAATGAAAGACGCAATGTTGAATTTACAACAACAACTGGCGGAAAGAATGTACTTAGGACATCTTCAAATAGTCATTGTGAGTAGTGAGGTAGCTGAGAATGGGATAGCAGATATTAATGACTTCTTAAGGCGGGATTATGAAGTAAGAAGAACTGCGTGGATGGTTATTACTGAAGAAAAGGCATCTGAGGTACTTGAGACGGCTCCTCCAATTGAAATTGTTCCAGCTTTATATTTAAGCCTAACAATTAGATAATGCCATGCGTTTTGGAAAGCTGTCGAAGGGATATTTAGGGGTTTTTTGGACGGAATTATCCGATATTGGGGTGGATGCTAAGCTTCCAGTTGTAAAAGTCATAGAAAAGGATCGGATCATGCTAACAGATCTTGCCTTTTTTAAAGGTGATAAAATGGTTGGCAAATTGACACCAATTGAAATCGGTGCATACTTGGCGATGAGGGAAAGGAATCCTGGTGGATATACTGTTGCTGTTTCCACAGATGATGGTGGTGTCTATTTTGTTGAATCATTAAAAAGGGACGCTGAAATAAATGTTGATGTAAAAAATGGACAGCCTACTGCGACAATTAATGTGCGGATTGAAGCCACTATAGAAGAAGAAACTAAAGCAAATGATTTAGGGAAGAAAAAATTGGAGGAAATCGAAACTAAAGTAAATGAATTAGGGGATAAGGTATTTAGTGATTTAGTGAAAAAGAGTCAGAAAAAAGAATCTGATATATTTGGTGTTGGTGCAAGATTTAGAGCATATCATTCGAAATATTGGGATAATGAAGTAAAGACAGATGAACATTGGTATGGAATTTTTAAAGAAATGGATATACAAGTTAAAGTAAACTTTAAAATTAGACGTACAGGTATGGATTGGAAATAGTGTTTTTGATATGAATGTCTCGAAAGTTTACTCAAAGGCTTTCGAGACATTTTTGTGTCCAAAGATTGTCATAAAATTCTCTTTCCTCCCCGTTTACAAATGGTTAATAAAATATTAATAGTACGTTAATAGAATTGGCATATGATAGGAAATAATCCCTTCAGATATAAGGAGTTACTATGAATTCTTTACCATATACAAGAGAGCATTCTCTTAATTTATTTTCCTATTTAAAATACCTATACAACAAAAGACAAGATGATATTTTGTTCTATAAAAGATATAACGAATTAAAAAAAATAATGCAAAATGAATCACTGGAGACATTTTTTCAGCCGATCGTTAATCTGCAAACAGGTGAGACATTTGGATATGAAGCATTAAATCGCCCCTTGCAATCGGATGTTTTTTCCAGTGTGGATCAGTTCTATGAATATGTTGGTCAAACGGACAAGGTATTTGAGTTTGAGAAGTTTTGCAGAAATTTATCATTGAATAGATATATCGCAGGGATGGATGAAAAGTCTGGGAAAGATGATTTTACTCTTTTTATTAATATCCATCCACACGTATTGCTAGATAAGAATTATCATAGCGGAGATACTTTGCAGCAGTTAAATGATATTGGAATCCATCCGGAACAGGTTGTGTTTGAGTTAACGGAAAGAAGTGCCGTGACAGATTTTCAGGAGTTTGAACGTGTTTTATCTCATTACCGCTCGCAAGGATACAGAATTGCGATTGACGATGTTGGCTCAGGGTACAACAGCTTAAAGACATTGATCTTCTTGAAGCCTGAATTCATAAAGTTAGACCGTTCGCTTATTCAAAATATTGATGAAAGCAGGGCGAGCCAACAGCTGGTATCCTTAATCTATGACTATGCCGTACAATCCAGCACGAAAATAATTGCAGAGGGCATTGAGAGAAAAGAGGAGATTAGGTATCTAAAAACACTCGGCATACATTATGCACAAGGCTATGCCTTAGGTAGGCCGAATCGACACATTAAACTGGGTGCATTACCAGACTTAGATTAGAAAAAGTTATGTAAAACTGATGCAAATAGGTGAGTAAATGATGACGAAAACAGGTGAAGCAGTATCGAATATCGGGCGAATTGTTAAGACAGTTCCCTCTATTTCTCCATCCTTGAAAAATAAAGAAGTAGACAAATTATTTACAGATAATCCGGATTTACGTGGAATTGTAGTCGTACATCATGAAAAACCAATTGCTCACATTACAAGAACACACTTCTACCAAAAAATTGGGACATTATATGGTTATAATTTGTATATGGGAAGAGAAAGTAAATTGCTTGCTAAAACAGGTCCTTTGATTGTTGATTTTTATCAGCCGATTACCGAGGTCAGTAAGCTGGCCATGGAAAGACAAGAAGAAGCATTGTATGATGATGTGATTGTGACCAAGGATGGCAAATTTATAGGTGTTGTAAGTATACGAGCGTTGTTGATGGAATTTGTTGATATTCAGGTGCAAATGGCCAGTTTTCTTAATCCATTAAGCAAACTGCCTGGAAATCATTTAATCGATCAAAAGCTATCCGAAATTATCTATTTAGAAGAATACAGTATTCTATATTTTGATCTGGATTTTTTTAAAACCTATAATGATTTATATGGATTCAACAAAGGAGATAAGGTGCTCCTTCATTTATCAGATATATTAAAAAGAAATGTGTCGCAGCGCGGCTATTTTTTGGGGCATATTGGTGGCGACGATTTTATGGCAATTCTTCCACACCGAAAAGTGGAGTCACTGTGTGAGGAGATTATAAAAGAATTTGATGGGACTATTCCAGACTTTTATGATGAGAAGCATCTAAAGGACCCAAGCTTTAAAGTAAAGGGGAGATCGGGCAATCTGGAAAAATTCACGATTATGTCCTTATCAATCGCAGTTTTGACAAATGAGAAACACCGATTTGACAAAATAGAAGAAATTTCAAATGCAGTAGCTGCTGTTAAGCGAAATTGCAAAAAGGTAATGGGCAGCTGTTTTATTATTGATGAGACAGATTGCTGTAAGCCGGCTAGAATACATTAAAATAACGATGGATCGAATGAAAAAAGCGATATTCTTTTCCATTCGATTTTTTTTATTTTTATTTCCACGGTATAATGTAAATTAATGATTCCTCTTAAAAGGATGTGATAACATGACAAATCAACAAAATATGTCACTTAATGGAACTACTCATGCAAAGCCTATGAATAAAATGGCGATCCTTTGCGTGAGGTAAAATATCTTTTCATCGCCCGTGATTAGTCACTTTATTCATGTGTGCTTTGCCCTTCACTTTGAAAGTCAAAAAGTAAAGGAGCGATAAGTTATGCGTTACGTGAATGCACATGAAGTTTTACCAGAAGAACTACTGATGGAGATTCAAAAGTATGTTCAAGGAGATTTGATATATATCCCCAAGCCTGAAAATAAACGGATACAATGGGGTATGGCATCTGGTGAAAGACAACGACTGCAAGAGAGAAATAAGCAAATAAAAGAAAGCTATCAAAATGGTGCTCCCCTAAAGAAGTTAGCGGAACAATACCATTTATCTATAGAAACGATCAAAAAGATTATCTATAAAAAGTGATTGAGAGCTGGTGCAACCCGGCTCTTTTTAGTTATTTAATGGTTGACCTATTTGGTTCAAAATTTTTAAGTATAGTTTGTTTTTAAAAGAACTTGGCAATTGCTGTTTTCTTCTCTTTTTTGTACCCTTAAACGTAAGGAGTGGATAAAATGCAATTTATGACACCAGAGCAATTTCAATTAGTGAAAAAACAAGCGAAAAAAATCCTGAACACATATACAACATCCAATGATCAAAAGGTAATTGATGCCATTCAAGCACTTGTTCAAGAAGAAATCGATAGCAGGCTGACATTTCAAGAAATTGAACAGCAATTAGTATTACAGCCTATTTTTCTTATCAAATCCAAAGAGCAGCTCGAGCATTTTCTAACTGACATCAAGCAATATGTTGAGCCTTTTAAACAGCCGACAGAAGCTGAGCTGAAAAAGTTATTCCCAAAGGATAAAAAGTTAAAGCTGCCAAAGCTTGAAACCTATGATTGGCAAGAAATATCCTATCTAAGCTGGTTTGATGCAGGAACCAATCGCAAGTATATTGTATATAGAGAAGATGGGGTCTTAAAGGGTGTCCGTGGTACTTTCAGCAATTCGGCGAAAGTAGGAATCTGTACGGTTTGCAATCAGCACGCCAAAGTAGGTATGCTGTTGGTATCAAAAAAAGGAGCCGATTTAGGGACATATACTAAAAGAGGCAACTATATTTGCGAGGATAGTGGCTCATGCAATGAGTCATTGTCAGACTTAAACAAGTTCACGGACTTTGTTAATAACTTGAATTAAATGGAAAAAATCGAGGTGCGTGAAAGTTAACGCAGTCTCGATTTTTTGATTAGTTGTTAAAATAATCATATGCATTCTTTGCAAGCAAAAGAACCGTCATAACGATAAATAAGATGCGAACGTAGCCACTGCCCCTTTTAATAGCAAATTTCGATCCGCAAATAGCGCCGATAATTTGAGCAACCCCCATAATCAGACCATAGGCAAAGTTAATCTGGCCTAAAAATAGGAACATAACTAATGCCCCGATATTACTGGCGAAATTTAGAAATTTAGCATTACCCGCTGCCTTCAAGAAGTCAAATCCAATCATTAAAAAAGCGAACATAAGAAACGATCCTGTACCAGGTCCTAAAAACCCATCATAAAAACCAATAGCAGAAACTAAAAATATGAAGAAAATGTATTTCTTGGTAGTTAATGTCTTATAAGTAGAAATGCTGCCCCAGTCTTTTTTGATAAGTGTATAAACGGCTACGGCTGCTAGCATTAGGAGCATTAATGGCTTTAATAGATTCGGATCCATTAAATGGACGACCCATGCCCCGAACATTGCAGCTAAAAAGACAAAAGGGAAAATCTTGGCGATGGATTTAAAATCAATATTTCCTGAACGGTAAAACGTAATTGTACTCGTTAAAGAGCCCATTGTTCCTGCAAGCTTGTTCGTAGCAACAGCTGCTGAAGGACTTAAGCCGGTAAACAGGAGTGCCGGTAAAGAAATTAACCCTCCACCACCAACAACAGAGTCAATAAATGCAGCTAAAAAACCAAAAAGAAATAAAATTAAAATAAGTGAAGGATCTAGATCAAAAAACATATGTAATAACTGCCTTTCGGTGAGGTTAGACAATCTATGATTATCATAATAATGATTATTATCAGGTCACAAAATATTATTAAATTTATAGACTTGTCATACACATATTAGTCTTATTAAAGATGGTTTTCAAGATGTTTGGTAAATAAATCCATGATAAACCCATGCTCACGAGTTGTGCTCAAAGTGTGGGTTTTTTAATCGCCATAATAAGTGGAAGTTATTAAACAATATTATTGAACATATAATACTGTGTGACATATACTGTATTATACACAGTATAAAACGGGAGGTGATTCCTTTGAGTAACTTACTGGATTCATTAAGTACAGAACTTAGAAGAGGCACATTAACTTTAGCGGTATTAAGCCAATTACAAACACAGCAATATGGGTATTCATTAGTCCAGTTGCTGGAAAATTCAGGAATAATGATTGAACAAAGTACGTTATATCCGCTGCTAAGAAGGCTGGAAAAGCAAGAACTAGTGAAAAGTATTTGGGATACTACTGAATCCAGGCCTAGAAAATATTACATCTTAACGGAGTTCGGTGTCGAGGTTTACAAGAAGCTGAAGGAAGAGTGGATAAAAAACTCAAAAGAACTTTATAAATTATTGGAAGGAGCTGATAAGAATGAATTTAATTGAGGTTTATATATATGAAGTTACACGAAGGCTACCAGTCAAAAATCGTGAAGATATTGGCCAGGAATTAAAATCGACCATTGAAGATATGCTGCCGGAAAAGTATTCGGAAGAGGATGTGAAAAATGTCCTGGAGGAGTTAGGGAATCCTGCTATTCTAGCTAGTGGATATAATGACCGTCCCATGCACCTGATCGGTCCAAAATATTTTGATCTCTATATTTCCTTATTAAAGATGATTGTACCCATCGCTGCTGTTATTGCATTTATTATCGTAGCTGCAGAGTACCTAGTAGGATTTGAGAGTGGAGACACAGTTTTAAATGTTGGTCTAATGATAATAGGGGAAGGGATATGGAGCATAATCCAAGTGTTTATACAGGTATTCTTTTGGCTAACATTAACCTTTGCTATTATGGAAAGAATTGAGCATAGCAAGGATGAATATCCACGTACAATGAGCCTGGAAAAATGGACACCTGAAGATTTGAAATATATCTCTTATGTTCCGCAAAATAGAGCAGTTTCAAAAGGATATGTATTTGGTAGCTTGCTCTGGACGGCAATTTGGGGAACAATTTACTTTAATGCCGATCACTTAGCAGGTGTTTATGAAAATACAGGGAATGGTCTTGAGTTTATAATGCCAGCGTTAAACCAAGAAGTGCTGGATTCCTATTGGCCGCTTATTGTTGTTGTAATCGGATTAGAGATTGGCTTTGCCGTAACATTATTTATCAAGAACCAGTGGACAAAGAAAATCGCGGTGTTCAATGTAATTCGTGAAATCATAGGGCTTGTTGTTTTAGTTTTCCTTATTACAAATTCTAATTTATTCAATATGGAATTCTTGTCGTATATGAGTGATATCTTAAATTTTACTGGAGATCAGATACGAAATTTTATAATTTGGCTAACACTGATTTTATTTCCTGTTGGTTCTCTATTTAATTGCATTGATAGTTTCCGTAGGTCGAACCGATAGACAAAAAGGTGTCTCGATTTTGAGATGCCTTTTAGTTTAGTAGGAATACTTCAACTTTTTCATTAATTTCGAACCAGGTAAAACTAACCTTTTTAAACAAAATATGAAATTAATAACATATCTTTCTTCCTACTTCCCCTCTTTTTTTTAACAATTTTAACTTCAAATTTACAAATTTTCATTATTCTGAAGAAAGTATTTAGCATTGATAAGCTATTTATTGAAAGTGATAAAGGGGGATTATTTCTATATACATAAAATGGTATTTCTTATGAGGTGCCTGAAAACATTGGGTTTGAAGAGCGTTGCCTTTTAAAATACTTGCCCAATATTGCGTAAGTAGTACAATTGTAGAATTATATCAATATAATTAATAATCTAAATTTTCCTAGAACAATGAATTTTTTGTTTATTTCGTAAATATTTTTTGATATGATGAGAATTGTTAATCCTATTATCAGAAAATAGGGAAAAAACAAAAAGAGGGGGATTCGCATTGAAAAAGCGCAATCTATTTTTAATGCTAATGTTACTAGCTTTAACTCTAGTACTTGCAGCATGTAACTTCGGTGGAGAAAAAGAAGAAGAATCTACTGAAGAGGGAACATCAACAGAAGGAACTACTGAAACAACAGAAGGTCCAAAAGAGATTAACTTAGTAGTAGCATCGGAACCACCATCATTACACCCACAATTAGCTACAGATACAACTTCTGGAGTAATTATCCAGAACGTATTTGAAGGTTTAACAACTTTAGTAAATGGTGAAGTACAAAATGCAGCAGCAGAAAATGTAGAAGTAAGTGAAGATTTAAAAACTTATACATTCACATTACGTGATGCAACTTGGTCAAATGGCGACCCTGTAACTGCTGAAGACTTTGCTTATGCTTGGACATTTGCTTTAACACCTGAAAACGCATCTGAGTATGCTTCTATCCTATACCCAATTAAAGGCGCTCAAGCTTTCAACGAAGGTACAGGTGCGGTTGAAGATCTAGGTATTAAAGTAGTAGACGAAAAAACTTTAGAAGTAACTTTGGAAAATCCTACTCCTTACTTCTTAGAATTAACAGCGTTCAAAACTTACTATCCAATCCACAAAGCAACTGCAGAAGCGAACGAAACTTGGTATGCAGAAGCTGGAGATTCTTATGTAACAAACGGTGCTTTCACATTAGCTGACTGGCAGCACAGTGGTTCAATCACTTTAAAGAAAAACGAATCTTATTGGGATGCTGACAAGGTTGCTTTAGATACAGTTAACATCGCAATGGTTGAATCAGAAGCAACTCAATCTACAATGTTTGATGCAGATGAAATCGATTATTTAGGTGCACCATTCGGAAGTATCGCTCTTGATGTAATTGATCGCTACAAGCAAGAAGGCATTTTAACAATTGCTGACTATGCTGGTTTATATATGTATAAACTAAACACAACTGGTGAATATACTTCAAATGCTAATATCCGTAAAGCTTTAGCACTTGCAATTGACCGTCAAGCTTTAATCGATAACGTATTAAAAGGTGAACAAGCTCCTGGTGTAGCTCTTGTACCTTCAGCTATTAAAGGCTTTGAAGAAGATATGGGTTACTTCAAGGATAACGATATCGAAGCTGCAAAAGCTGCTTTAGAGGCTGGTTTAAAAGAGCTTGGTCTTTCTGATCCAAGTGAATTAAAACTTAACCTTTCATTCAACACAAGTGAAGCTCACGCTGCAATCGCTCAATTCATCCAAGAAGGATGGCGTACAAACCTAGGTATCGAAGTAACTCTTGATAACTCAGAGTGGCAAGTATACTTAGACAAAGTTTCTAACTTAGACTACGATATCGCTCGTATGGGCTGGATCGCTGACTATAATGATGCATACACATTCTTAGAAATGTACAACTCTGCTACAAATGGTAACAATGATACTGGTTGGGAAAACGCAGAATATACAGCGTTATTAGAACAATCAAATACGGAATCTGATCCTGCAAAACGTTTAGAGTTAATGAAGCAAGCTGAAGCTATCTTCATGAACGATATGCCGATTATTCCAATTTACTACTACACTAACCTTTCTGTTAAGAAAGATTATGTAGAAAATATCGAACCAGATTCATTAGGTAACATTAATCTTAAATATGTAGATATCAACAAATAATCTATTCATTAGATTAAGTTAACGTACTTCTTAGGCTGCTTAAAATCGAGTAATCGATTCAAGCAGCCTTTTTTAATGATAGTGGATGATGCAGGTTCTTAAGACAGAATAAGTAATGGAGAGGGAGGGATTTATCATGCTAAGGTACATTTTTAAGCGGGTAATCTATATACTTATAGCTTTATTTATCATCGTATCGGCAACATTCTTCTTAATGAGATTAGCACCAGGCAGCCCATTTGCTAGTGAACGTTCATTTCCACCGCAAATAGAAGAACAATTGAATGCAAAATATGGTTTGGATAATCCTTGGTATATTCAATACAAGGATTACTTAGTAGATACAGTTTCCTTTGATTTTGGCGAATCCATGAAATATAAAGGTCGCTCAACAAATGATATTATTTCCGAAAGTTTTCCAATCTCTTTAACCCTAGGTATTGAAGCAATGATTCTGGCAATTGGATTGGGAGTTTTCCTGGGTGTTATAGCAGCACTCTATCATAATAAATTTCCTGATTATTTGGCGTCCACTATAGCGGTACTCGGAATCTCCGTTCCATCCTTTATATTGGCAGGTCTTATGCAGTATTTCCTGGCATTCAAGCTTGGCTTATTCCCTGTCAGTGGCTGGAAAGGATTTAATTACAGTATCCTGCCTGCACTCGCTATTGCCATAACACATGCAGGTTTTATAGCAAAGCTTACGCGCTCAAGTATGTTGGAGCAATCCAATAGCGATTACGTAAAAATGGCACGATCGAAAGGGCTTGGAAAATGGACAATTGTCGTACGCCATACACTGCGTAATGCGCTTATGCCGGTTGTTACATATCTAGGACCTCTTACTGCTGGTGTCGTGACAGGGAGTTTTATTATTGAGCAGATTTTTGCAATTCCAGGGCTGGGAAGACATTTTGTAACGAGCATTACAAACCGGGATTATACAGTGATCATGGGGACAACGGTGTTCTATTCTATTATTCTTCTATTTGCAGA